>NZ_DCQO01000018.1:0-95982 GCF_002323495.1 Olleya sp. UBA1516 | reverse complement strand
GTAGCCTTTATTCAGGACGGGTCAGTATGCCAACGGTCTTGTGTAAGGATAGTTGCGTGTTTCAGCAACTAATTTAGTAAACATTCACGAGCCAGAGAAAATTCCGAAGGAATTTTCCAAGTAGGCAATTGCCCAAGCAATTATTTTTACACGTTGTTAACCAACGTTTTTTATTCCGATAGCTTTACTATTCCGTCCTTTCCAGTTATAAACAGACTTTTCTCTTTCTTAATGATTGTCCTATGAGGACTAATTGCTTTTTTCAGTTCAACAATTTTTATAGATTTTTTGTTTTTTACAAAAACGATTAAGTCGTAATAATCAGAGTATTCAATTCCGTTTTGTCTTATGTTTTTAAGATTTAGACTAAATTCTTCTTCAATTCTTTCCACTTGAGAGTAAGGTCCAAGAATAATTAAACTATCCCATTCAAAATCGGCTACTTTTGAAAAATCAACTGTGCGGTTTTTAGAGTGTAATTCCGTTATGATTTTTTCAGTCAGCTTTTTGTCATTCTCAAGTTGAAACAAATATCCACACGATATAATAGAGAAGAATAAAATTCCAATTCCGATTATTTTTTTCATAAGAGGATTTTTTTCAAATGTTGGGCATCAAACATATAAACTCCCAAATAATATCAGAAGCCAATTAATTAATAGTTAAGCAAAAAAATCTTTTAAGCCACTCAGTATACTTTGTACTGCATATGAGGCTAATATTAATCCCATAATTTTACTAATTACGGTAATACCATACTCGCCAACCTTTTCTTGCACAACATTTGCTGCTAAAAGTAATAGCGATGTAATTGCAACAACAACTAAAACTAATAAAATAGTTATGGTTTGCTGCTCTATTGTATAAACATGATTATCGGTCATTAAAACCACAGCCATTATGGCTCCTGGAGACGCTATGGATGGTATAGCTACAGGAAAAATAGTGACGTGTTTATAATCTTTAATCAAGTGTTTTTCGGTTTCTGGTTTACCATCTCCAAAAATCATTGTTAAAGCAAACAAAAATAAGATCACACCTCCAGAAATCTGAAACGCATCTAAAGTTACTTGCATACCTTCTAAAATAAATTGACCAATAACCATAAAAAACAGAAGTACAAAAAACGCAACAATACTAGCTCTGATGGCCACACGTTTTTTATATTTCTTATCAAAATTTTTAGTAGCTTCTAAATAAACAGGTACTGATCCTAATGGATCAATTACTGCAATTAAAAATAATATAGTTGTTAAAATGTCTTTCATATTTATTACTCGATTTCAACACCTTTAGTTGTAAAAGACAAACCTTGTTGTCCTGAGGTAGAGATCATCACTGCTTCAAAATAAGGCGGTTTTGCATCTTTAGACGCTAACCAATCAAAAACAAAATTAGCACCTGTACCACCTTCTATATCTCTTTCATTAATAACAATTTCAATAGTTTGCATTGGATTTACATAAATCGTTTCGGTAAAATACACTTTAACTAAATCCCCTTTTGTGTTATAAAAATCTGCTTCTTTTATAAAAATAGTATCCTTTTTATTAATATTTCTAATACTAACAGTTGCTGTCAAATCATGGCGTTTATGCTCTGTAACACTATATATTTGCGAGTACACAGATAAATATGTTGACCCAGAAACTAACGAGTCACTAAGTGGTTTATTCCATTGCATCGCTTTCCAATTATTAGAAGCTACATAGACGTCTTCCTGTTCAGTTTCGCAACTAAAAGTGACTAACACGATAATAAAAAGCAATACATATCTCATAATTTTAAATAAATTTAGTTAAATCAATCTCATTTATTGCACCATGACTAGCATGTGCCACCACTACTCCATTCTTTATCACTAATAATTGTGGACTTTGGTGCATTACCTGAAACTTATAACCAGTCTCATTAGAGACTTCTCTGTAGCTTAATAAGTCTAGATAATATAAATCTAAATTAGCATCCACGTCAAACGCAGCAACAAACTGGTTCATAACCATACTACTTATTCCACAACGTGTAGAATGCTTAAATATAACCTGTGTTTTACCAAGTGATAAACGCTCTATCTCTGATAACTGAGACACTTCGGTTAAATTTTTCCATGGTAATACTTTCTCTTCTTTTGGCGCTTTTGATCCTCCAAATAATTTTCCAAACATAATAATTTCTTTTTAGCAAATTAAGGCTATAAGTTAAACAAAAATATCATTTTTATGATACATATCATAGATTATGTCGAAAGGTTTTGATTAACTTACATAGAAATAAAACGAAACCACCAACTGACTAAAAGTCAGCTAAAAACCACACCAAAGCGACATTTTGTCTCGCAATTACAATTGGTAAGATAATTGAAATACACCTCTTGAAAACAATTATAAAATCAAGTTTTCGCTTAAGAGGAAATTAAAAAACACATACTATATATGAACCCAGATAATTATACAATCAAATCGCAAGAAGCCATACAGCGCGCACAGCAGATTGCGCAAAGTTATGGTCATCAACAAATAGAAAATGAACACTTTTTTAAAGCCATTTTTGAGGTTGATGAAAACGTATTACCATTCATCTTAAAAAAATTGAATGTCAATCTTAATGTTTTAGAACTTGCATTAGATAAGCAACTAGAAAGTTTTCCAAAAGTTACAGGAGCAGATTTAATGCTGTCTCGTGAAGCTAGTAAAACACTAAACGAAGCCTCTATTATTGCCAAAGCAATGAATGACGATTATGTATCTATAGAGCATTTTATTCTAGCAGTCTTTAAATCAAAAAGCAAAATAGCACAGATGCTTAAAGATCAAGGCGTAACAGAAAAAGGTTTAAAAGCAGCTATTGACGAGCTTAGAAAAGGAGATCGTGTCACCTCACAAAGTCAAGAGGAAACATATAACTCCCTTAACAAATACGCTAAAAACCTAAATAAATTAGCCAGAGACGGAAAACTAGATCCGGTTATTGGTCGTGATGAAGAAATTAGAAGAATTCTTCAAATTTTATCCCGTCGTACTAAAAACAACCCCATTTTAGTTGGTGAACCTGGAACTGGTAAAACTGCTATTGCAGAAGGTTTAGCTCACAGAATTGTGGATGGTGACGTCCCTGAAAACCTAGTCGATAAGCAAATTTTTGCACTAGACATGGGTGCACTTATTGCAGGTGCTAAATTTAAAGGAGAATTTGAAGAGCGTCTTAAAGCAGTTATAAAAGAAGTAACAGAAAGTGAAGGTGACATCGTACTATTTATTGACGAAATACACACCTTAGTTGGTGCTGGTGGCGGACAAGGTGCAATGGATGCTGCAAACATTTTAAAACCTGCTTTAGCTCGTGGAGAACTGCGCGCTATTGGAGCAACCACTTTGGATGAGTACCAAAAATATTTTGAAAAAGACAAAGCCTTAGAGCGTCGTTTCCAGAAAGTAATGGTTGATGAACCTGATACAGAAAGTGCCATTTCTATTTTAAGAGGAATAAAAGAAAAATACGAAGCACACCATAAAGTACGTATAAAAGATGATGCTATTATTGGTGCTGTAGAGTTGTCTCAACGTTACATAACCAACAGATTTTTGCCGGACAAAGCAATTGATTTAATGGATGAGGCTGCTGCTAAAATGCGTATGGAAATCAACTCAAAACCAGAAGAACTTGATGTTTTAGACAGAAAAGTGATGCAATTAGAGATTGAAATTGAAGCAATTAAGCGTGAAAAAGACGAAAGTAAATTAAAAATATTACAATCTGATTTAGCTAACTTAAAAGAAGAGCGCAACGAGATTAATGCAAAATGGATTAGCGAAAAAGAAGTTGTAGATAATATCCAAAACAGAAAGCAAGACATCGAAAACTTTAAGCTTGAAGCTGAAAAAGCAGAACGCGATGGAGATTATGGTAAAGTTGCCGAGTTACGTTACGGTAAGATTAAGGAAGCGCAGGAAGCTTTAGAAAAATTACAGAAAGATTTGGCTGATAACCAATCTGAAAATTCTTTAATTAAAGAAGAAGTTACTTATGAGGATATTGCCGAAGTTGTTGCTAAATGGACAGGAATTCCTGTTACCAAAATGCTACAAGGCGATCGCGAAAAGTTATTAAATCTTGAAAACGAATTACACAAACGTGTGGTTGGTCAAGAAGAAGCTATTGTTGCAGTTAGTGATGCTGTAAGACGTAGTCGTGCTGGTTTACAAAACCCTGAAAAACCAATCGGAACCTTCCTGTTTTTAGGTACCACTGGAGTTGGTAAAACAGAGTTAGCTAAAGCATTAGCAGAATACCTTTTTGATGATGAAAGTGCAATGACTAGAATTGATATGAGCGAGTACCAAGAACGTCATGCGGTTAGCAGACTAGTTGGTGCACCTCCAGGATATGTTGGTTATGACGAAGGTGGACAGTTAACCGAAGCTGTTAGACGTAAACCTTATTCTGTAGTGCTTTTAGACGAAATTGAAAAAGCGCATCCTGATACTTTTAATATTTTATTACAAGTATTGGATGAAGGACATTTAACGGACAATAAAGGTCGTATTGCAGATTTTAAAAACACTATTATAATTATGACATCCAACATGGGTAGTCAAATAATACAAGAGCGTTTTGATGCTGTAAAAGATGTAGATACTGCAATAGAAGGTGCTAAAGTAGATGTTTTAGCATTATTAAAACAAACGGTTAGACCAGAGTTTATAAACCGTATTGACGACATCATCATGTTTACACCTTTAACGCAAGATAATATCACCCAAATTGTAGGATTACAACTAAAAGGTATTTCTAAAATGATAGCAAAACAAGGGATTACATTTGATGCAACACCTGAAGCTATTGCATATTTAGCAGACAAAGGTTATAATCCAGAATATGGAGCTAGACCTGTAAAACGTGTGATACAAAAAGACGTACTTAATCAATTAAGTAAAGAGATTTTATCAGGAAAAGTAACAACAGACAGCATTATTTTACTAGATGCTTTTGATGGCGAATTAGTCTTTAGAAATCAAAGTGATTTAGTAACTGAAGAACTGTAATCACAAAGTTCTGTTAACATAAAATAAACCGTAAAACAGTACGTTTTAATTATGGTTGGTTAGTTGAAAAGCAACACAATACTTTACAAAAGTGGCGTGTTGCTTTTTTTTGTTCTATATTGTAATTCTCTAATAAAAAACCACTTAGCTTGATTACATCCCAAATTAAAAAACATCTTGTCGTTCTTTTCATATTAACCTCAACATTTGCTTTATCTCAATCTAAATTTAAACGTATTTTAACGTCACAAACAGATTTTAATGCACTAAAAACAACACCAAACACAAATAAATACGGGAATGTTGATGCTTTAAAAGTCGTTTTTGATATTAAAGAACAACAACTCTATTTTATCAATAGTAAAAACTACAAATACCATTACCATTTTTGTAAAGGCTATTTAGAAATCCCTGAAACCTTAAAAGAATTTAATAATTCTAATTACAAAGCACAACATAAAAACAAACGCTTTTTATTAGGAAACATAAATCACTATTTAGCAAATAACACCTATAATTTAGAGCTTTCTCCTATTGATGATATGCAAATCACAGATGTAAAAACCTTTTACGAAGTCATAAAAAAAGCAACCTATTTCAAAAGTTTTAATTTCTTTTTAAATACTGCAAGATTAGAACAACTAGATGCTGTTTTGGACATTCCTACAATATCTGCTTCAGATTTATATGGAGACCAAACCTATCAGGCGGTAAGTGCACAAAAAAGCTATGGCTGCTTAAAGTTTGTTGATGTTGATTCGTTAACACAAAACAACATTAGTAAACATGATATTATTGTTATTAACCAACCTATCTTAGAATTACCAATAACCGCGGGTGTTATAACTACTATTCTTCAAACGCCTTTAAGTCACATTTCTGTTTTAGGGAAAAACAGACAAATTCCAATTGCAGCTTATACTAAAGCCATGCAATCTGATGTTTTAAGAAACTTTGACAATCAATACGTCTCTTTTGAAGTCGCTTTGGACACCTTTTACATCAAACCAATCTCTAAAGAATTGTTTGAAAGAAAAACAAAGAAACAGAAAAAAGCACCTTTATTTCTAGAAAAAAACACAGATGTAAAAACACTAATTAATGCTGACAATCTAAGTCAAAACTCAATAAACACTGTTGGTGGCAAAGCAGCTAACTTTGGTGTTTTATATGACTTAGCTAAAAAAGAAGCTTTTAAAATTCCGGAATCTGCTTTTGCCATTCCATTTTACTATTATGAAGCCCATCTAAAAGCATCCAGAGCAGATACCTTAGTCAAAAAAATGATTTATGACTACAAAATCAATCAAGATGCTAATAAATTAACCGAGCAACTAAAAACAATTCAAAAACTAATAAAAAAAACAACCTTAGATCCTGATTTAATATCTAAAGTCGAAGCTAAAATTAAAAGTTTAGGAGATGAAACACGCTTGCGATTTAGAAGCTCGACAAACGCAGAAGATATTGTTGGATTTTCTGGAGCGGGATTGTATGACTCTAAAACAGGAATTGTTGGTAGTAAGAAAAAATCGATTGAAAAAGCCATCAAAAAAGTATGGTCAAGTTTATGGTACAAACGTGCCTTTTTAGAACGTGACTACTTTAATATTGACCAAAACAGCATTGCAATGGGTGTTTTAGTGCATCGCTCCTTCCCTAACGAGAAAGCCAATGGTGTGGCTATTACCAAAAATTTATATCGTAAAAGTTACCTAGGCAGCGTTATTAATGTACAAGTTGGTGATGCCAGTGTAGTAAAACCTGAAAATGGAGTGACCTGCGATCAAGTTATATGCTACTCTGGATCGTCTTCTAAATTATATAACGAAAAACGTATTGTCGAAATCATATCACACTCTAACCTTAACAATGGTAAACTAGTGATGACTGAAGCCGAAATTATTAAACTATCCGAACAATTAGAAAAAATAAAAAAACACTATTACTATAACGTGTATAAATCCAAACAGAAGTATTTGGACTTTGGTTTGGATATCGAGTTTAAATTGGACGGAGAAAACCGAGAGTTGTATATAAAGCAAGTCCGTTATTTTAATGATTAAACAACAGATCCAGTAATATAAGTTTTATTTACAACGCTATATCAACTCTAACAACTAGCAGTTAGACTTTTAAGCTTTACTAGCCTATTTAAAGGCTTTGTAGAGAATAAATAAGTATCTCTAAAGACTATTAAAAAACATTAAAATTAAGACCTTCTGTAGATAATTGCATATCAAATAGCTACGTAGTTTTTAAAGTTAAAAACAGCTATAATACTTCCGGAATTTAATTTTAAATTTTAAAAGCCCCTTTTTTATTATTATCTTGAAAACATTGAACTATTAACCAAAACTATAAAACAACATGGGTCTATTCCATTTTTACGATATTGGAAATACAGAAATTTACGTTTTTGATGATTTTATGATAAAACAAGTAAAAGAAGGTGTTTTTATAGACAAACAAGATGTTAGGCAATTAGTAGAAATAATTGACAAACATTTTAAATCTAAAAAATTTGGATTTATTTCTAATCGTGTAAACTCTTATACAATTAACCCCTTAACTTATTCCGAAGCTAATAAAATAGATAATTTAATTGTCTTTGCTGTTATAACAAATGACGCTAAAATGCGTGAAACCTCTGAATTTGAAAATAAATTTCATAATAAACCGTTTAGTGTTTTTGAAAATTTAAGCGATGCTATAGTCTGGATTAATGACGCACTTAAACAAAACAACAATCAAACCAATAGCACTTCCTTAAAAGAAAAATAATACTTGTACTTAACTACAGTATTACAATTTTAGTGCTTTTTTACTTTTTTCTAATTGCGCTTTAAACAACGTTTCTGTAACCTCAGCATTATAAAAAGGAATCATTTTATCCATAACAGCTTTACCTTCTTTAGAATGTAATAGTTCTGGAAAAGCTTTTTCTAAAACCTGTAACATTACTGACGTTGCTGTAGATGCTCCAGGAGAAGCACCAAGCAAACAAGTAATACTTCCATCTTTACTACTTACTACCTCTGTACCAAATTGTAAAACACCACCTTCAAATTCGTCCTTTTTAATAATCTGTACACGTTGTCCTGCTACTAAAATTTCCCAATCATCACTATTAGCATCTTTAACAAATTTGCGCAATTCCTTCATACGGTCTTCATGAGAGGAAGTCACTTGCTCTATCAAATATTTAGTTAAAGGCAAATTATGCCAAAACGCACCTAATAAAGGCGAAATATTATCAAATTTGACAGATTTAAACAAATCAAAATTAGAACCTTCTTTTAAAAATTTGGGACTAAAACCCGCAAAAGGACCAAAAAGCAATTCGCGTTTTCCGTTAATATAACGCGTATCTAAATGCGGTGTAGACATTGGTGGATCACCAAGTCCCGCCTTACTATATACTTTAGCATTATGTTGTTTTATAATGTCTTCATTTTTGCAAACCAACCATTCGCCACTAATAGGAAAACCGCCATAACCTTCTTTTTCTTCAATTTCTACTTTTTGCAATAAAAGAAGACTTCCTCCTCCTGCTCCAATAAAAACATGTTTAGATTCTAGATTATATTTTTTATTAGTTTCAAGATTTTCCATCTCGACAGTCCAATCAATATCTGGACTTGGATCAATATCTTTAACTTCCATATTGCAATATACAGGCGTATCAAATTTGGTTTCTAAAATATTGAATAATGTTTTTGTTAACGTCCCATAATTAACCTCTGTACCTCTGTCAATTCTGGACGCAGCCATAACCTCATCTTCATCTCTGTTATCCATAATTAACGGAAACCAGTCTTTCATTTTACTTTTATCCTTTGTAAACTGGATCGTATCAAACATAAAATGATGTTTCATTGTATTAAAACGCTGCTCTAAATACGCAGCATTTTCTTCACCTAAAACCCAACTATGGTGTGGTACTGCTGCAATAAAACTATCAGGATTGTCTATTAAACCAAGCTCGGCTAAATAGCTCCAAAACTGTTTAGACTCTTCAAACTGTTGGCAAATTTTTATGGCTTTATCAATAACTACTTTCCCATCTTCCTCAGGACAATAATTAAGTTCGCAGAGTGCAGAATGTCCTGTACCTGCATTATTCCAAGCAGCAGAACTTTCTTGAGCCACCTCACTAAGACGCTCGACAATCAACACTTTTAAATCCGGTTTTAAAATCTTGGACATTAATGCCAAAGTAGCACTCATAATTCCGCCTCCAACACAAATTAAATCGTATTCCTGTGTACTGTCTAGTTTAGCTTTGCTCATTCCAAATTATATTTTTTTTTAAATATAAATAAGTCAAACGAGAAAATAAGTTTGAAACAAAAAAAGACTACAAATTGTAGTCTTTTTTTATATAGTGTATTCTTAAATTAAAGCTTTACACCAATCCCTAGACCAATAATTAAAGGGTTAATATCCACCTCTACAGGTATTACAGCCTCACCTGCATTTACCGTCACATCTGTACTAAGTAATAATTGTTTAACGTCTAAATTTAAAAACCATTTATCGTTTAAATTATAGTCAATTCCTGCTTGAAATGAAAAGCCTACCGAGTTTTCATAATCCATACCCACAACATCTCCAGCATCTTCTCCATAAAAAATAGTATAGTTTACACCTGCTCCAACGTAAGGTTTAAAATCTCCTGAATAAAAATGATATTGCACATTTAAAGTTGGAGGTAATAACCAAACATGACCTAAATCCAAACCTTCAACCTCAACCTCATGTTTAGTGGTTGCCAAAATAAGCTCTGCAGCCCAATGCTTGGTAAAAAAATAAGTAAAGTCAACCTCTGGAATTACAGTTGTAGAAATATCAACATCTGCGCCTTCAAGATTATCTCCAGGAGAAGGGATTACAGCTGCTACTCTAAAACGAGCTTGCCAAGTATTAAAATCAGAATCGTTAGAAGGTGCATCTTGCGCTTGTACACTAAATGATAATAGTAATAGTAACACAAAGGGTATAATTATTTTTTTCATAATAAATTAAATTAGTTGTTTTTGTATACTGCAAATTTAAGTGAGACTTAAAACACAAAAGCTGACTTATGTCATTGTTTAAGTAAGTTTATTTATCGTTTTTGCAGCATGTAGTTTGATAAAATGCTTTAACTTTTTTAATCAAAAAACAACTAACTTTATATCTTAATATTTTTTAGATGAAACCATTAAGTAAATACATAGATCACACCATTTTAAAAGCAACTGCAACTAAAGCAGATATTATACAATTGTGTCAAGAAGCAATACAACACCAATTTTTCTCTGTTTGTGTCAATAGCTGTTATGTTAGTTTGGCTAAAGCCGAATTAAAAGATAGCGATGTTAAAGTGTGTAGTGTTATTGGTTTTCCTTTGGGAGCCATGAGTACTATTGCTAAAGTTGAAGAAACTAAACAAGCTTTAAAAGATGGTGCAGATGAGATTGATATGGTTTTAAATATTGGTTTACTTAAAAGTAAAGCTTTTGAGGCTGTATTTGAAGATATTGAGGCTGTAAAAAAAGTGATGCCAAACAATACATTAAAAGTAATTTTAGAAACTTGTTATCTTGATAACCAAGAAATAAGTGAAGCTAGTAAATTAGCCATTAAGGCTAAAGCCGAATTTATAAAAACCTCAACAGGTTTTGGTACTTCTGGTGCTACTATTGAAGCTATAACTATAATGAAAGAAGCCATTAATAATGGTATTACAAAAATAAAAGCTTCTGGAGGTATTAGAGACACTGACACTGCATTACAATACATAAATCTAGGTGTTGACCGTATTGGAACGTCCAACGGAATTGCAATTGTGACAGGCAAGGCATCAGGAGATAAAAGTTATTAAATACTAGGCTATTCATTTCAACTAAATAGAAAAAACATGAGTATACATATTGGAGCCCAAAAAGGCGATGTTGCAGAAACTATTTTATTACCAGGAGACCCTTTACGTGCTAAATGGATTGCCACAACATTTTTTGAAAACCCTGTTTGCTTTAACGAAGTTAGAGGTATGCTAGGTTACACTGGTACGTATCAAGGTAAACGTGTCTCTGTAATGGGAACAGGAATGGGTGTACCAAGTATATCTATTTATGCTCATGAGTTGATTACACAATTTGGCGTAAAAAACCTGATTCGTGTTGGTAGTGCTGGATCATACCAAAAACACATCAAAATTAGAGATGTCGTATTAGCTATGGCTGCCTCATCAAACTCTGGTGTAAACGAGCTTAGATTTGGAGGAGCGGATTACGCACCTACAGCTAGTTTTGAATTGTTTCAAAAAGCAGTAGAAGCTGCTAAAAATAAAAATATTACTATTAAAGCTGGTAATGTTTTTACTTCAGATGAGTTTTATGCAGACGATTTTGAGTCCTATAAAAAATGGAGTAAATTTGGTGTACTTTGTGTCGAGATGGAAACTGCTGGTTTATATACCGTAGCTGCCAAACACAATGTTAATGCTTTAACTATTTGTACCATATCAGACTCATTAGTTACTGGAGAAAAAACAACTAGTAAAGAACGTGAAACTACTTTTATAGACATGATAGATATTGCTTTGGAGTTAGCTTAAAACTAATCTATTGAAATTAAATTTAAAACCCATTACACTAGCCAACCACGAGGTGTTATTGCAGTTAATGCAACGTATTTATCCTCCTGCTTACAAACACTTATGGATAAACAATGATTGTAATTGGTACATAAACTCGCAATATAATTTAAAGCAACTAACCAAAGAGTTACAAGATCTAAACGCCAATTATTATTTTGTAGAATACAATAACAAAACCATTGGCATTTTAAGATTAGTGCATCAAAAACCATTAAGAACCACAAAACTACATCGCTTATATTTAGACCAAGCGTATCAAGGTTTAGGTTTAGGCCAACAATTAATGCAATTAAGCTATGACATAGCAACAGATAATCTATCCAAATCCATTTGGTTAGAAGCTATGGACACACAATTACAGGCGTTACACTTTTATAAAAAATGTGGTTTTAAAATCGTGGACTCTTATGCATTAGATTTTGATTTAATTTTAGATCAATTTAGAGGGATGCATAAAATGACTAAACAATTATAATTACTTTAACTTCTATTTTATTAGCTTTGCACTAATGCAAAAAAAGATAAACATACTTAACAAAAAGGCTAAATTTCAATATGAAATTTTAGACAAATACACTGCTGGAATTGTTTTATCCGGAACAGAGATTAAATCCATTAGAAACAGTCAAGCGTCTATTGCCGAATCTTTTTGCGAGTTTAATGAGCAAGGCGAATTGTTTGTTATTAACATGCATATCCAGGAATATGCATTTGGTAACTATTATAACCATAGACCAAAAGCAGAACGTAAATTGTTACTTAACAAACGTGAACTTAAAAAATTATTAAAAGAGGTAAACACCTCTGGTTTAACAATCATTCCGTTACGTCTATTTTTAAACGAAAAAGGGTTAGCCAAATTAGATATTGCTTTAGCTAAAGGAAAAAAACTTTATGATAAACGCGAAACGCTTAAGGATAGAGATAATAAACGTGATTTAGA
The DNA here is from genome assembly GCF_002323495.1 of Olleya sp. UBA1516. NCBI lineage: Bacteria > Pseudomonadati > Bacteroidota > Flavobacteriia > Flavobacteriales > Flavobacteriaceae > Olleya > Olleya sp. UBA1516. The sequence continues at coordinate 83,351 of NZ_DCQO01000018.1, read as the reverse complement.
TCGTATTAAAAAATCTTTCAACTAAACATTAGTTTTACCTATGCTGCTTCCGTTTTATGCTTTAGTTTCGACTAAAACCAAAATAGCAGACCTTTCTTTTTTTATTTTTCTTCAAGAAAAACTTTATAATTTTTATAACAATATTCAATTTCAATAAGTTATATGTTTGAGGCTAGGCAACCTTTTTATAAAAATGTGCGTCTATACTATTAAACAACCAACTTAAAAAAATGAAATATTCTTTACTTACACTATTTACTTTAGTTAGCAGTTTTGCTTTTGCACAAATTACAGGTACTGTAACATCCAACCAAAACGATCCACTGCCTGTAGTCAATATTTTTATTGAAAACACGTACACTGGTACTACAACCAATAATGATGGTAATTACATATTGGAACTTTCAAAAACGGGAGAGTATACCATTACCTTTCAATACTTAGGTTATAAGACTATAAAAAAACAAGTTAACGTTACCAAGTTTCCGTTTGTGCTTGATGTTGTATTAGTAGAAGAAGACATTAACTTAGATGAGGTTGTAATAAATTCGGATGAAAATCCAGCAAATGCAATTATCAGACAGACTATTGCTAAACGTAAAGAAAATCTAAATAAACTTAAATCGTTTAAAGCCGAGTTTTACTCAAGAGGTTTACTAAAAATGGTCGATGTCCCAGAAAAAATTATGGGTCAAGAGGTTGGTGATTTGGATGGTGCATTAGACTCCACCAGAACTGGTATTGTCTATTTATCTGAGACAATATCCAAACTAGAATACCAATCTCCTAAACCTATTAAAGAAACTATTGTAGCTTCTAAAATTAGTGGAGACAGCAATGGTTTTAGTTTTAATAATGCAACTGACGTCGAATTTAATTTTTATCAAAACACCTTTGAGTTAGGTAGCGAGATTGTATCTCCTATTGCTGACTTTGCCTTTAACTATTACAAATACAAACTAGTCGGTACGTTTTACGACGACTTAGGCAACCTTATTAATAAAATTGAATTACTTCCTAAACGTAAAAATGATAAAGCATTTGGAGGCTTTATATACATCGTAGAAGACCAATGGAGTTTGTTTGGTACAGACGTTACACTAACTGGACAACAAGCGCAAATACCAGCTGTGGACCTATTTAAAATTAAACAAACCTTTACCTATTACGACCAAGAAAAACAATGGGTTAAAACCACTCAATTATTTGATTTTGAGTTTGGAATATTTGGCTTTAATGGTGATGGTCGTTTTACAGCTGCTTATAGTGATTATGATTTTAACCCTAATTTTGATAAAAAGAATTTTACAAGAGAAGTACTTTCGTTTCAAGATAATGCCAATAAAAAAGACTCATTATATTGGGATACCAAAAGACCTGTCCCTTTAACTACTGTTGAGGCTAATGACTATGTTAGAAGGGATAGCATACAATTAATCAGAGAATCAAAAACCTATTTAGACTCTGTTGACCAAGTTGACAACAAGTTTAAAATTAGTGATATTTTAGGTGGTTATAGTTATCGTGACTCGTATAACAAAACGTATTTTAATATCTCCTCTCCTATTACTAAACTAGGTTTTAACACAGTACAAGGCTGGAATGGATCATTAACCGCAAGCTATACTAAGCGTTTTAAAGACGATAGTCCAGAGTATTTTAATATGTCATCTACTATTAATTATGGCGAGTCTGAGGACAGATTAAGAGCTACAGGAATTATTAATTACAGATTTGATAAAAAAAACAGAGCATTTGTGTCCTTATCAGGAGGTAGTAAAGTGGAACAATTTAATCCTAACCTAACTAGTTTAGATTTCTTAAACACATCATATTCCCTTTGGGCCGAAAAAAATTATCTAAAAATCTACGATCGTAATTTTGCACAATTAAATTATAGTCAAGAGTTGCTAAACGGTTTACATGTGTACTCTGACCTAAGTTATAATGATCGTAAACCATTATTTAACACTACAGATCAAACTTGGCAACCTCAAGATAACAGAGACTACACTAGTAACAATCCATTAGATCCAACTGCAAATGGTGTAGCATCTTTTGATGCGCACAATATCATGAAGTTTAATCTTAATACACGTATTAACTTTGGACAAAATTACATGAGTTACCCATTTGGAAAATACAACCTTCCTAATAGTAAAATCCCGACCTTATATCTAGGTTACGAAAAAGGTTTTGGAAGTAGTAACGCTGATTATAATTTTGATCAATTTAAAGCTCAAATTTACCAAAGCTTAAACCTAGGTAACAAAGGTGATTTAACTTACTTAGCAAAAGGAGGAATATTTAATAATGCAGACGATATTGCTTTTGTAGACTACCACCATTTTAATGGTAATCAAACCAATACGGTTATAGACGGTAATTACATAAATGCCTTTAAAATACTACCATATTACGCTTTAAGTACTAATAAGGCTTACGCCGAATTTCATGCAGAACACAACTTTAAGGGTTACATCTTAAACAAAATTCCGTTACTAAATAAGCTTAATTTTAATTTGGTAGCTGGATTTAATGCAGCAGCAACTAAAGAAAACAAACCTTATACTGAATACTCGCTTGGATTAAGCAATTTAGGTTGGGGTAAAATGCGTTTTTTACGTGTAGATTATGTGCGTGCTTACCAAGGAAGCGGTTTGGTTAACGATACGTTTATGTTTGGATTTAGTTTTTAAGTGATTAGCAATTTTTAATAAAAAATCGCAATACAAAAAAGTATACAACTTTAGAAAAACTGTGTAAGTCCTTTTTCCATCTCCAAATTACCTTTGTCTTATAAATTTAAAAGATAAACACAATGGAAAAAAATCAATTTGGAAAAAAGGGATGGACACCAGATAGAGTTAATAGCTTAAAAGGTAAAACGTATGTAATAACTGGTACCACAAGCGGTACAGGCTTTGAAGCTGCTAAAATATTATTATCAAAAGGCGCTAAAGTAGTAATGCTTAACCGTAATAATAAAAAAGCCAATAATACTATTGCCTTATTAAAGATAGAACTTGGTAATACTATTGATGCTTCTAATATTCAAATGGATTTAGCTGAACTAGCATCTGTTAAAAAAGCAGCTTTAGAAGTCAATCAAACCATATCTCATATTGATGCATTAATCTGTAATGCTGCAATTGCCCAAGTCCCTAAACAAACACTTACTGTTGATGGTTTTGAAAGCCAATTAGGTGTAAACCATTATGGTAATTTTTTATTACAAGGTTTACTTTTTCCTCTTATTGAAAAATCAAATGGACGTATAGTTACTGTTGGTAGTGAAGGTTATAAAATGGGAATTAAAACCATTAAATTTGATGACATGAATTGGGATAAAAACTATAATCCTAATACGGTTTACAGCCAGAGTAAGTTAGCTCAAATCATGTCTGTTTATGAGTTACAAGATAGACTTAAAAGTGCAGGTAAAACAAATGTAAAAGTGTATGCTTGTCATCCTGGTGCTTCTAGAACCTCATTAATTAAAACTAGTGGTAGCTTAATGACTAGGTTTATTTGGCAATTAATGAAACTATCTCCTTTTGTACAATCTGCAGAAAAAGGAGCGTATCCAGAATTAATGTGTGCTACAGAACCTAACCTTGATCAAAAGGGGTTTTATGGACCTACAGGCAGAAATTATTGGACTGGACCTGTTGGAGAATGTAAACTAGAACCTCATGCCAAAGATAAAACTGTAATGGAAAAACTTTGGAAAGTGTCAGAACAAGCAGTAAACTTTAACTGGAAGTTATAAACATATATTATGAAACATATTAAATACCTAAGTATAGTAGTAGTCTTATTAATAACTAGTAATGCTTTTTCTCAAACTAGAAATTGGACAGAAAAAACCTTAAAAGACGGAAAAACTACAGTAAAATATGAACTAGTAAAGGAAGATGAAGGGACTCACTTTTATTATATAGCTCAAACGACTGCAAACATAACTTTAGATAAATTAGATACTTATTTTTCTAACACCGAAAATCACAAACTATTTTTAGAAAGAACACCTATTACTAAACAAATAAAAAAAACTTCTGACAACCAATGGATAGCGTATTACTATTTTAATGCGCCTTGGCCTCTTTCCGACAGTGATTTAGTAATTAAAATCACGCGTTATAAAGAAAACAACAAACTTAAATTTGTTTCAACAGCTACCACCAGCGACTATAAAACTAAGGATGTTGAAAGAATGAAAACCTATAAAGTAATCTACGAATTCGAAAAAATTGATGAATCAACAACTAAGATCACTTATAATGCAGATTATATACCTGTGGGATCAATTCCTAATTTTTTAATAAAAACATGGTTTCCAAAAGGTCCTGCTAATATTGTTATTAATTTAGGAGCTGCAAAACAACAGTAATATTTGATTAAAAATCAGTAATTTTAAACGACAACTTAAGTATTTTAAAAGTAATACGCCATTAAAAATGAAACACTTTAAAACACTATCCTCTTATTTAAACTATCTAGAATTACCTAGTCCAGAGCATCCTATGCTTAGCATATTCACTTCCAAAGGAGACGGTTTTTTACCGTGTCCCAGAGAAAGCTCTCCTCCTATCACTACAGATTGTTATTCAATAAGTTTAAAAAAATTCGTGAAAGGAAATCTTAATTATGGACGCACTAAATACGATTTTACAAATGGAGCTTTAATTTTTATAGCGCCAAAACAAGTGCTACAATGGGATAATAGTGTCGTATTTGAACAGAAAGGCTTTAGTATTAATTTACACGAAGATTTTTTAAAAGGAACAGAATTAGCACATCAAATAAAAAAATATGGATTCTTTTCTTATTCTGCTAACGAAGCATTACACCTCTCTCCAAAAGAAGAAAAACAAATTGAAGCTTTAGTTGAAAGTATTGAAATAGAATACCAAAACAATCAAGATGAATTTAGTAAAGACATAATCATTTCGCAACTAAGTACACTTTTAAAATATGCCAATCGGTTTTACGAAAGACAATTTTTAAACAGAAAAGAACTATCTAATAGCTTATTAGAACAGTTTAACATACAACTAACGGACTATTTTGAATCAGGACTTTTACAAGAAAATGGTATACCAAGTATAGAAAATATTGCGACTAAAATGTCAGTATCTAAACGCTATTTAAGTGATACACTTAAAATTGAAACTGGTAAAACTACAACGGAACATTTACAGTTATATTTAATAGATCAAGCTAAAAATATTTTATTAAAACCTAACAAAAGCATCTCTGAAGTGGCATATGAATTAGGTTTTGAATATCCTCAATATTTTTCAAGATTATTTAAAAAGAAAGAAGGTATTAGTCCTACCGAATACCGCGAATTATATAAAATGAATTAATAGTATGGATATTTTAAAAACAGCAACAGATTGGGCAAAAGCCGAACTTTTTTCAACACCTTTTTTTGTAGTATTTGGGCTTCTATTTTTAGCAGCAAGTATCGGGTTTTGGCAATTAGGAAAAACAGATATAGCAAGAGCTTACATTATACCTACACTAGTAGCAGGACTTTTATTAACAGTCATTGGATTAGGTTTATTTTTTACAAACAAATCAAGAATCTCAGCATTTGAAACTGCCTACAATACAAATGCTTCAGCTTTTGTAAAATCAGAAATTGATCGTACCGAAAGTACTTTAAAAGAATATCAAACAATAGTCTTTAAAGCCATTCCTGTTATTATTATTGTAGCTGCATTATTAATCCTACTTATTAGAAGTCCAACTTGGCGTGCAATTAGTATTACTACTATTGCAATGCTAATAGTAATTTTAATAATTGATGGTTCAGCACATGCAAGAATAAAAGGTTATAACAATCAATTACAGCTATACGTAAAACAACATAATGTTAAATAGTTTAGTTAACTATATCTTTATGTTTGGATTTAGTTTTTAATATAGGCATACTACTTACTAAACAAATAGATGACGTTTCCAATACCAACAATACCAGTTAAACAACCTAAAATAAAATCCATTTTAGAAGCAATGTAAGTTAGTTTATGTTCAATATTTTTAGCAACAATTGCATAAATCGTGTATAAAGTAAAAGATCCAATGGTAGAACCGATTGAAAAATAAAAAGCATTAAATACAGTGTATTCAAAGTATTTAAAACCAATTAACAACGAAATAAATGTAAAGTAAAACGGTATAGCCATCATATTTAATGAAGACATTAATATACCGTAAAAATAGGATTTAGATTTAGGGATTTCTTTCTCACTAACTTCCTTTTTAGGAGAAAAATAAAGTCTAAAAAAATTAATAGACAACAAAAACAGAATACCTGTTCCTATTTTTTGAATTAAGGTTATATATTCAGAATTTTTCATTAAAATATTAGCCAAATAAGCGCCTAAATTGGCTTGAAAAAACAAAACTGTAGCATAACCAGCTATTAGATAAAATGTCGATTTTTTACCGTTTTTTAAGCTATACTTTACTACCGTTAAATTTAGAAAACTAGGTGTAATACTTCCTAATGCAGCAATACAAAAACCTAATAGTAAGTAAATAAAAAATGTCATAATTTATTAATGTTTATAAGCAAACAAAGAAACAACATGTGTGGCTTATTATTAGTAGCTATTAACATTTTTTAAGTATTATCTTAACTTTCAAAAAAATAAATAGCTTTTGTTTTTTACAGTATTGACTAAAATAGAGAACTTGACTTTCTAATTTATTTAATTAACTTCGTTTAACTTTGAATATGAGACATTGAAATGTAATTATATTCGGTATTTTGTTTTAAAATAGTTAAGATATGAGTAAAAGTTTTTTTGATAAGGATGACTATACATTTTCAGATTTAGAAAATTTAATTAATGACCAAATTGAAGAATCCATAAATCTAGATTATAAATCTGCTCGATCATTAGACAAAGCAGATGGTAAAAAAAGAGAATTAGCAAAAGATATAAGTGCCTTTTCAAACTCAGATGGAGGGATAATAATTTATGGTATAGAAGAAGAAAACCATAAACCAACAATATTTTCTTTTGTTGATGGTTCAATACTCACAAAAGAATGGCTTGAAAATATTATTGATGGCAACATTCAACCAAGAATACAAGGCATTAAGATAACACCTATTAGAATTGAAAATGACTTAAAAAAAACCGTATACATAGTTAAAATTCCTGAGAGCGAAAATGCACCACACATGAGCACTGATAAAAAGTACTATCGTAGATATAACTTTAAATCAGTTCCAATGGAGGAATATGAGGTTAGAAACTTATATAATCGGAGTTCATCTGCCGAAATTGACTTTGAATCTGTTTGGTCAAAACATTTGGACGAAATTACTGAAGATGGTATACTTAAAATTCGTAAAGAAATATTCATATACGTAAGAAACATTAGTCAATCACTTGAAAAACATTGTAAAATCGAAGCTTCATTCAAGAATATAAATGGACTTGGTGTTGGGTTCAGTTATTATAGAGATTCCAACGTGGGACAAAGATTTTCAAAAGAAAAGAACGTAGTAATCACTGCTTATAATGAATCCCCAATCTTTCCTGACGAAGAGTATCCAATTTTACGATTTGAATTAAAAGTTGACAAGAATCATATAGATGAATTTAAAAAACAAGCTAAGTTGGAAATTACTCTTTTTGATTCATCTACGACAAAATCCTATGATCATGATTTAGATAATTTAATGGAAATGCAAACCTACAACAATTTATAAAACCCAATTAATCTACTAATTCTTATCCTCTAAAAGCGGAACAAATCTAAACTCGCCAAACTCTGTTTTCTCAAAATCCTTTGGACCTTTTCTAACAAAAAGCGTCATAGTTTGTACTTTATCTCCAACAGGAATTACTAAACGTCCTCCAATTTCTAATTGTGCTAGTAAAGGGTTAGGCACAAAAGGTGCTCCTGCAGTTACAATAATACTGCTAAAAGGTGCTTCGGTTTTTAAACCTTTATAACCATCTCCAAAAATTAGTTTTTTTGCTCTATAGCCTAATTTTGGCAAAAAACGACTCGTAATTTTAAACAACTCTTGTTGTCTTTCAATGCTATATACTTTAGCACCAAGTTCGCAAAGCACAGCAGTCTGATAGCCACTACCTGTACCAATCTCTAACACTTTATCACCTCGTTTAACTTGCATTAATTCGGTTTGAAAAGCTACAGTATAAGGCTGAGAAATGGTTTGATCTGCTGCAATAGGAAATGCCTTATCCTGATACGCATGATCTAAAAAACTAGAATCCATAAACAAATGTCTTGGTATTCTGCCAATTGCAGCCAAAACTGCGGTATTAGTAATTCCTTTGTCCTTCAAAACAGCTACTAGTTGCTGTCGTAAGCCTTGATGTTTAAAAGTGTCTTTCAATGGTAATGGATAGTTTAGAGCATAAAATTACTTCAAAAATATAACCCTGAAAAGGTTTTCATTCAATTTATAATTTTGTCTTAAATCCTGCATATAATTATCAAATTGATATTAAATAGTGTACAAAAAAACTTATTTTTGTTGAAAACAGAACAAACTATGCTAAAAGCTGGTGTATTAGGTGCTGGTCACCTTGGAAAAATTCATCTTAGATTATTAAATCAATCAGATAAATACCAATTAGTAGGATTTTACGATGCTGATGCGGACAACGCTAAAAAAGTAGAAGCCGAATTTGGTTACAAATATTTTGATACCATTGAAGCCTTAATTGATGCTGTAGATGTTGTAGATATTGTAACGCCTACCCTATCGCATTACGATTGTGCTAAGCAAGCTATATCTAAAGGTAAACATATATTTATTGAAAAACCAATAACCAATACAGTTCATGAAGCCGAAAGTATTAGAGCTTTAGTTGCAGAAAATGGTGTAAAAGGTCAAGTAGGTCATGTCGAGCGTTTTAATCCTGCATTTATTGCAGTTAAAGACCAATTGGATAGTCCAATGTTTATTGAAGCGCATCGTTTAGCCGAGTTTAACCCTCGTGGAACTGATGTACCTGTGGTTTTAGATTTAATGATTCATGACATTGATGTTATTTTAAGTGTAGTTAAATCTAAAGTTAAAAATGTATCTGCAAGCGGAGTTTCAGTGATAAGTGATACACCTGATATTGCTAATGCACGTATCGAATTTGTTAATGGTTGTGTTGCCAATTTAACTGCCAGCCGAATTTCGCTGAAAAACATGCGTAAAACACGTTTTTTTCAACGTGATGCTTATATCTCTGTAGACTTTTTAGAGAAAAAATGTGAGGTTGTAAAAATGAAAGATGCACCAGAAACACCTGGTGATTTTGACATGGTTTTACAAAATGCAGAAGGTGTTAAAAAACAAATTTATTTTGATAACCCAGAAATAGCTGCAAACAACGCTATTTTAGACGAGTTAGAATCCTTTGCTGACGCCATAAACAATAATACAACTCCAATAGTAACCTTACACGATGGTACAGAAGCTTTACGTGTGGCCACTATGATTATAGATCAGTTTTAAAACCTTTTAAATTATGACCAATCAAAAAGATAAAAACAAAAAATCGTTGCTAAAATATATTGTAGATTTTTTTGTCAACGTGCTATTTGGTGGTAAGAAAAAAAAGTAAAACAATAATAAAAGCCCATAATTGTGGGACACAAAAACAATAAATTTTAATGAAAAACATAGCAGTTATAGGTGCAGGAACAATGGGTAATGGTATTGCACATACCTTTGCACAATCTGGATTTAAAGTACAATTAATAGATATTAGCGAAGCGTCATTAAAACGCGGAATGGATACCATCTCTAAAAATTTAGATCGCATGGTCGCTAAAGAAAAAATATCTGAAGCAGATAAAGCTGAAACTTTAAGTAATATTAGCACTTTTACTAATATTGAAGAAGGTGTTGAATATGCAAGCCTAGTTGTAGAAGCTGCTACAGAAAACTTAGATTTAAAACTAAAAATATTTAAGCAATTAGACCAAGCTTGTGGTGATGACACGATTTTAGCGACTAACACCTCTTCTATTTCCATCACACAAATTGGAGCTGTAACCTCTAGACCTGATATGGTTATTGGAATGCATTTTATGAATCCTGTACCAATCATGAAATTAGTCGAAATTATTCGTGGTTATAATACAAGTAATGAAGTGACTAATACTATCATGGAATTATCTAAGCAATTAGGTAAAATACCAACTGAAGTTAATGATTATCCTGGTTTTGTTGCCAACCGTATTTTAATGCCAATGATTAACGAGTCTATTGAGACGCTATACAATGGTGTTGCTGGTGTCCAAGAAATTGACACAGTAATGAAGTTAGGTATGGCACATCCAATGGGTCCTTTGCAACTAGCAGATTTTATTGGATTAGATGTATGTCTTTCTATTTTAAATGTCATGTACGATGGATTTAAAAACCCTAAATACGCACCATGTCCTTTATTAGTTAATATGGTTAATGCAGGAAAATTAGGTATTAAATCTGGTGAAGGTTTTTATGATTATTCTGAAAGCAGAAAGGCAGAAAAAGTATCTCAGCAATTTATATAATTAACAATAAAAGGCATATTTAGATTAACAGTTTTAACCTGCAATCTTATGCCTTTTATTTTTTTTAAAGTTTACCAACTGTCTAATCTTTCTTGATTTATTTGCAATAACAATGACTAAAATACTACCATTTAAAGCGGTTAGACCTACTAGAGATAAGGTTAGTTTAGTAGCCTCACGTTCTTATCAAAGTTATACGCAACCAGAAAGAGAAGCACGTTTAGACCATAATCCATTTTCGTTTTTACACATTGTAAATCCTGGTTACAAATATGATAAAGAAATCTCTGGAGAAGCACGCTATAAGTTAGTTAAAAACAGATATTCTGAATTTAAAGAAGATGGTGTATTTAAGCAAGATCAAAAACCTTGTTTTTACATTTACAAAATAGTAGATCGTGATTATCAAGTATTTAATGGTATAGTTGCAGCTGCTAGCGTAGACGATTATAACAATAATATTATTAAAAAACATGAGGATACTATCGCTTCTCGCGAAACCGTTTTTAAAGACTATTTAAAAACCGTTGGTTTTAATGCAGAACCTGTACTACTAACCTATCCTGATAATGATACAATCTCTAAAATTATAACCGAAAAACAAAAAGAGCGTGCCGAGTTTGAGTTTACAACAACATACAGAGACACGCACTATTTATGGTTAATTGAAGACGACACAGACATCCAAGCTATTACAACTAATTTTAGCAAAATGCCAACGTTGTACATTGCAGATGGACATCATAGGTCTGCCTCTTCACAATTACTTTGTGAGGATTTAAAAAACGAAAACAAAAATCATTCTGGTCAAGAAAGCTATAACTTTTTTATGAGTTATTTAATTTCGGAATCCGAATTACGCATACACGAGTTTAACCGTTTAGTAAAAGATTTAAATGGCTTAACTAAAGAAGAATTTTTAATTCAACTAGATACCGTTTATCGAATTGAAAACAGAGGATTAACACCTTACCAACCCTCAAAATCACATCACTTTAGTATGTATTTAGATGGCGAATTTTACTCGTTATACTTAAGAAAAACAGAATATACATTTGATACGTCTTTGGACGAATTAGATGCACAAGTACTTTTTAAAACCATATTACAGCCTATTTTAGGAATCACAGATTTACGCAACGATAATCGCATACATTACCTTAGTGGTAAAAAAGATATTGTGAATTTAAAAAGTAAGGTGGATAGTAAAGAATTTACTGTTGGTTTTGGTATGATTCCTGCAACAATTTCTCAGATGAAGCAAATTGCAGACGACGGATTAACAATGCCACCAAAAAGTACTTATATCGAGCCTAAAATTAGAAGTGGTGTTACTATTTACGAGTTTTAAGTAAAAAAATAAAGCAAATGTCAATTAAACAAAACCTAAATCAAATACAAGCTACACTTCCTAAACATGTAACTTTAGTTGCGGTTTCTAAAACAAAACCAGTTACTGATTTAATGGAAGCCTACAATGCTGGTCAACGTATTTTTGGAGAAAACAAAATCCAAGAAATGGCAGACAAACATCAAGAAATGCCAAAGGACATTAAATGGCATATGATTGGTCACGTACAAACTAATAAAGTAAAGTATATGGCTGAGTTTGTAGATTTAATACATGGTGTGGAGAGCTTTAAATTACTTAAAGAAATTAATAAACAAGCTAAAAAGCACGATAGAAGCATCGATTGTTTACTTCAAATTAAAATAGCATCGGAAGATTCTAAATTTGGAATGTCTATACCAGACGCAACTAGTTTACTTAAATCTGAAGAATTTTCAGCTTTAACTAATATTAATGTTATTGGCGTGATGGGAATGGCTACATTTACTAAAGACCAAAATCAGATTAAACAAGAATTTGATTTACTTAAAACTACCTTTGATTCGCTGCAAACAATACATCCTAGTTTAAAGACAATTAGTATGGGAATGAGTGGTGATTATCAATTAGCAATCGATTGTGGTAGCACAATGGTTAGAGTGGGAAGTAGTATATTTGGTGCTAGAAATTATAATTAAAAAACAAACTTTATTTACACAATAGTCGACATAGAAACCACTGGTGGTAAGTTTAATGAAGAAGGAATAACCGAAATTGCTATCTACAAATTTGATGGTCATGAGGTTGTAGACCAGTTTATAAGTTTAGTAAATCCAGAACGAGAGATTCAACCCTTTGTGGTTAATCTTACAGGTATAAATAGCAAAATGCTTAAAAATGCGCCTAAATTTTACGAGATAGCTAAGCGAATCGTTGAAATTACAGAAGACACTATTTTAGTGGCTCACAATGCGCAATTTGATTATCGTATCTTAAAAACCGAGTTTAAACGTCTTGGATTTCCTTTTAAAAGACAAACCCTTTGTACAGTTGAGTTGTCTAAAGATTTAATTCCTGATCAAAAATCTTACAGTTTAGGTAAACTAGTTAGATCATTGGGTATACCTGTAACAGATAGGCATCGTGCATCTGGAGATGCTTTAGCAACCGTTAAACTTTTTAAGCTATTACTTACTAAGGATACTAATAAAACAATTATTAAGGAATCTATTAAAAAAGAACCAAAATTCCAGATGGAGCCTAGGTTAATAGATATTATTGATAATTTAACCTCTGTTACTGGAGTTTACTACATGTATAAAGCAGATGGTGAGTTAATCTATATTGGAAAAAGTAAGAACATAAAAAATCGCGTTAATCAACATTTTACTGGTACTACACCAAAGTCCAAGAAAATGCAAACACAAGTAGCAGCTGTAAAATATGAAGCTACAGGAAGTGAATTAGTGGCGCTTTTAAAAGAAAGCGAAGAGATTAAGCGTAATAAACCTATATTAAATAGAGCTTTACGCAGAAGTATTTTTACACATGCACTATACAGTTTTATAGACGATAACGGTTATATTAATCTTACCATTGATAAAGCAGATGGTAGAAAACCTTGCATAACAACCTTTAGCACTAGACAAAGTGGACGTCATTTTTTAGAAAAAATGGTCGAACAATTTAATTTGTGTCAAAAACTATCAGGTATTTATAAAACCAAAACCAGTTGCTTCCATTATGAAGTAAAAACATGTGCAGGTGCATGCATACAAAAGGAATCTCCAGAGGATTATAATAAACGTGTACAAGAATTATTAGATAAATACAGCTACAAAAACAAAAACATGGTCATTATTGATCGTGGTCGAGAGGTGGATGAGCGTAGTGCCATTTTAATTCAGAATGGAATATTTAAAGGTTTTGGCTTTTATAATTTAAATTACCAAATTAATAATTTGGACATTCTAGAGTCTATCATTACTCCAATGGAGAATAATAGAGATCAACAACACATCATACAAAGTTACCTAAGAAAAAATAAACGCATAAAAATTATAGATTTATAATGAAAAAAATATTTCTTATTACGCTACTCTTTTCAAAATTTTTAGTCGCTCAAAGCCAATTTAATACTGAAAATTTAACGACGACAAGAGCTGATTTAGAATTAAATGAATTTAAACAAGACACCACTGCAAATGCCATAGTGCTTTATGAATATGGAGATGCCGAAATTCATAAAAAAACGTTCAACTTAGTTTTAGACTATAAGAAGAAAGTTAAAATTTTAAACCGTAACGGATTTGACCAAGCCAATATTGAGGTTTATTTATATAATTCTGATAGAAAATCAGAAAAAATCACAAACTTGGTTGCAACAACAACCAATATTGAAGATGGTAAAGTTACCCGAATTAACTTAGATCCTTCTCAAGTATTTGAAGAAAAGGTTAACGATAATTACACCATATTTAAATTTGTTTTACCTAATATAAAAGAAGGGTCAGTTATTACATATAGCTACACCTTTGAAAGCCCATTTTTATTCAATTTTAACTCATGGAAATTTCAAGAAGACATACCAAAGCTATACAGCGAGTACAATACTAGCATACCAGGAAACTACGATTATAATATAAAGCTTGTAGGAGAGCTTAAGTTAAGCGTCAATCAAAGTGATATAAAAAAATACTGTATCCAATTAGACAATGGTGCAAGTGCGGACTGTACTATAGGTAAGTATGTAATGAAAGACATACCTGCTTTTATAGAAGAAGATTACACGACTGCTTCTAAAAATTATATTTCTAGAATGGAATATGAATTAAAAGTAATAAAAGGCTTTGATGGCTCTGTACAAAACATTACCAAAACATGGGAAACTGCGGATGATGAACTTAAACAAAATGAAGATTTTGGAAAACAACTAAAAAAAGAAAGTCTAGTAAAAAAACTAATAGACCCAACCTTATTGGATCAAAAAAGTGATTTAGATAAAGCTAAATACATTTTTAATTATGTCAAAAATAATTATACTTGGAATGGCTATTATCGAATTTTTAAAGATGTGTCCATTAAAGATATTATTGAGGAAAAAACAGGTAATGTAGCCGAAATCAACCTACTTCTATATAACCTTTTAAAAAGACATGATATAGTAACCTATCCTGTTTTAATTTCTACAAGAGAAAACGGATTTATCACTACACTGTATCCTGTAATTTCAGAATTTAATTATGTGATTTTAAGAGCCGAAATTAATGGAAAATCTTATTTTTTAGATGCAACAGACCCTTTATTAGTCTTTGGACAAATTCCATTTAAATGTTTAAATGAGTATGGTCGCGAAATGGATTTTGACAATGATAGTCGTTGGATAGACCTAAACACTAATATCAATTCTACAACACAACATAAAGTTAATATCAAAATTAATGATGATAATACCTTTTCTGGAACATTAACAACAACAAAATTAGGATATGATGCTTTGGATGCGCGTCAATTGTACAAAAAAAACAATCTTAATAATTTAAAGTACTTCAGAGAAAAATATCCTGATTTAACTTTTGAAAATAGTCAAGTAGACACAAATAAAAACGATAAAGCAATATATACAGAGACCATATCAATATCAGGTCCATTAACTGTAATTGGCGACAAAATATACTTGGACCCTTTTATATTTAAGTTTTTTACAAAAAACCCTTTACAACTTAATACAAGGACATATCCTATTGATTTTGGATATAAAAACAACCTTATTTATTACATTCAAATTGACACAAATGATAAGTATAAAATTGCTGATAAGCCTCTAGATAAAACTATTGAATTATCAAATAACTCTGGTTTACTTAATTTTTTAACTCAACCAAAAAATGGTAACATTGATTTATCTTTTAGGATTAATTTTTACAATACAATTTACCCAACTAATTACTATACTGAACTAAAATCTTTTTTTAGCAACATTGTAAATATTCAAAATAACTCGGTTATAGTTTTAGAAAAAAATATCTAATGTTAATTTAGTATTTTTACCACATGAGCCCAACAAACGATAAAACTTATTGGAAAGATAAACTTCATGAAATTATTTATGAAGCAGACACGCCTGCTGGTAAGTTTTTTGACGTTGTTTTACTTATTTTAATTTTAGCTAGTATACTACTAGTTATGTTAGAAAGTGTAAATCACATTGATAAAAAGTACCACAACGCGTTATATGTTGGCGAGTGGATTATAACTATCTTTTTTAGTATCGAATATATTTTACGCATAATTACCGTAAAAAAGCCATTTAAATACATCTTTAGCTTTTACGGTATTTTAGATTTACTATCTACAATACCAATGTACATCTCGTTTATTTTTGCAGGATCACACGCTTTAGTAACTCTTAGAGCGTTACGCTTACTACGTGTTTTTAGAATACTTAAATTAGCAAGATATCTTGGAGCCTCAAACCAATTAAGAGATTCCATTGTTGCTAGTCGTGTAAAGATATTTGTGTTTTTATTTGCTGTATTAATATCGTCCGTAATTTTTGGAACCATTATGTATTTGGTCGAAGGTGAAGATAACGGATTTACAAACATTCCAAAAAGCGTCTATTGGTGTATTGTAACATTAACTACAGTTGGTTTTGGGGACATTGCACCACAGACTGCACTTGGACAATTTATTACTACTATTATCATGATTTTAGGTTATGGTATTATAGCAGTACCTACAGGAATTGTGTCTGCAGAATATTCTAAAAGCTTAAAAAAATCTGAGGACCAACCCTCTAACCCAACAAGTAAAAAACTAAATTTAAATACACAAAGATGCTCTAATTGTCATGAAGACAATCATGACGATGATGCCAACTTTTGCAGAGTTTGCGGTAACAATCTACACTAAACAATTACTTAATTACAATAAATTTGAAACAC
Source organism: Olleya sp. UBA1516 (assembly GCF_002323495.1). NCBI lineage: Bacteria > Pseudomonadati > Bacteroidota > Flavobacteriia > Flavobacteriales > Flavobacteriaceae > Olleya > Olleya sp. UBA1516. Next base: position 66,515 of record NZ_DCQO01000018.1, on the reverse strand, counting down.
GCTAACAAATATTTAATCTCAATTGTTGGACCAACTGCTATTGGTAAAACTGCACTTAGTATTAAGTTGGCTAATCATTTTAATACCCAAATAATATCTGCAGATTCCAGGCAGTTTTTTAAAGAAATGAGTATTGGTACTGCTGCTCCTACAGCAGAAGAATTAGCAGCTGCTAAACATTATTTTATACATAATAAATCTATAACAGAAGACTATAATGTTGGTGCTTTTGAAAAAGAAGCAATCGACTGCATAACAAACCTACACCAAACTAATGACGTTGTTATAATGGTTGGTGGTTCTGGATTATATGTTGATGCTGTTACTAACGGTTTAGATTATTTTCCTGAGGTCGATAAAAAGATAAGAGAGCAACTGAATAAACAATTAGAAACGGAAGGTTTGGAAATACTTCAGCTTAAGCTGAAAACTTTAGATAAGCAATCCTATAACACAATAAAAATTGATAATCCGCAACGTGTCATTCGTGCTTTAGAAATTTGTATAGGTAGTGGACAACCCTACTCTTCCTTTTTAAATAAAGATAAAAACCAAAGACCATTTAAAACAATTACCATAGGCCTTGAGGCTGATCGTGATGTTATTTACGATAGAATTAACCAGCGAGTGGATATTATGGTTGCTAATGGGTTGATTAAAGAAGTAGAGTCCTTACTTCCCTTTAAAAATCTAAACAGCCTTAACACTGTTGGTTACAAAGAAATTTTTAATTACTTAGATAAGACTTGGACATTAGATTTTGCTGTTTCTGAAATTAAGAAAAACTCTAGACGGTTTGCAAAACGCCAATTAACTTGGTTTAGAAGAAAACCTGAAACCCTTTGGTTTGACTATCAAACACCTTTGACCACTATAATTACCAAAATAGAATCTGAGATAGAATGAAAATTTTTTTAAAAAAATTAGCATTCTTTTTTATTCCTATTATACTCTATGTACTAATAGTTTTATCCTTAGATATTTTTAAAATTTTTAAAGATTATGATAACTATTATAATCAAAATATTACCACATTAAATAGAACTTATGTGTCCACAAAGATTTATCAAAAATATAAAGACAGTGTAAACTATGACAGTTTTATTTTTGGAAGCTCAAGATCTAAAGCTTTTAAAACACCAATCTGGAAGCACTATTTACCCGTAAAAGCGATTCCGTTTCATTATGATGCACATAGCGAAGATTTATATGGTATTTATAAGAAATTAGAATTTTTAGACAACGTAAATTCACCAATAAACCATGCTTTAATTATTATTGATAGAGCCGTATTGTCTGGCACTACAAAAAGACTTAATCACCTATACATTAACCCATTAGAGTTTAACGATGTTTCTAAATATGAATTTTATAAAAGTTATATTTCTGTAAATCTTAAACCAAGGTTCATAATTGCTTACACAGATTTTTCTATCTTTAAAACGTATAGAAATTATATGAAAAAATATGTGACTATGGATAAATATCCAGATACGTTTACACCAATTTTCAATGATTCGTATTACGGATTAGCTAAAGAAATTAAAGAAGACAGTTTAGGCTATTATAATAAATTGAAACAACAAGGTGTATTTTATCAAAGACCCCAAGAATCTAATATTACATTAGAAAAAACTAAAAGAGAAATAGATTTACTTAATAAAATAAAATCTATATTTAATAAACATGATACTAATTACAAAATCGTTGTTTCGCCTTTGTATGATCAAATCCCTATGGAAGAAGAACAATTAGTACTACTCTATTCTATTTTTGGTAAAGATAAAGTCTTTGACTTTTCAGGGAAAAATAATTTAACAGAGCCTATTAGTAATTATTTTGAAAGCAGCCATTATAAACCTAATGTTGCTAAAATTATTTTAGACTCGATTTATTAAACAAAAAAAGCCAGCATAAATGCTAGCTTTTTTAATATATATATTTGATAATTAATCGTTTTGATTAACTACTAATCTAAATCCTTCTCCATGAATATTTAAAATTTCCACATTTGGATCTAACTTTAAATACTTTCTAAGTTTAGCAATATACACGTCCATACTTCTAGATGTAAAGTAATTATCATCTCTCCATATCTTAGTTAATGCTAACTCACGTGGCATTAAATCGTTTTCATGCAATGCTAACATACGCAGTAATTCGTTTTCTTTAGGAGATAACTTAACTTGTTCTCCTCCATTGTATGTTAAAAATCTAAGCTTAGAGTTTAAATCAAATCCTCCAATTTTAAATTCAAATTGTTTACTATCCGCAACTGTATCGTTTGCTTTACGTTGCATGATAGCTTTTATCTTCATTAATAAGACTTCACTATCAAAAGGTTTATTTAAATAGTCATCTGCACCAACTTTATAACCTTTAAGCACGTCCTCTTTCATGGCTTTAGCAGTTAAAAATACGATAGGCACTTCTGCATTTTTCTCTCTAATTTCTTTAGCTAAAGTAAATCCATCTTTGTATGGCATCATGACATCTAAAATACATAAATCAAAATCACCACGTTTAAATTTTTCAAAGCCTTCCATACCATTTTTTGCATGGGTAACTTCGTAATCATTCATTGATAAATAATCTTTTAAGACTGTTCCAAAATTTGGGTCATCTTCTACTAATAATATTCTTTTTAATTGTTCATCCATAATACTACGAGATTAACGGAAGCTTTATTGTAAAAGTACTTCCTTTTTCTTTTTCACTTTCTACTGATATATGACCATGATGGTCTTCAACTATTCGTTTTACATATGCTAAGCCCAATCCATGACCTTTAACATTATGTATGTTACCTGTATGCTCTCTATAAAATTTTTCGAACACACGTTTTTGAGCTACTTTACTCATACCACTTCCGTGATCTTTTATATGCACTAAAATATTATTTCCTGCCAGCTCTGTAGTGACAATAATTTTTGGTGCATCTGGAGAATACTTAATTGCATTATCCAATACGTTTACTAATACATTTGTAAAGTGTGTTTCGTTTGCTAAAACCGAAGATTTTTCGGCATCAAGATGTGTTTCAATATGTCCACCTCTATCTTCAATAATCAACTCTACGTGTGATATAGCATCTTCTACTAAGTCGTTAAGTTCCACACGTTCCTTACTAATGTTTAGTTCGTTTTTTTCAAGTTTAGATATTCTTAGTACATTTTCCACTTGCGCATGCATACGCTTATTTTCTTCTTTTATCATGCCTAAATAACGTAGGACTTTTTCTTTGTCGTCAATTATTTTAGGGTTTCTAATGGAATCTAAAGCTAAATTAATAGTCGCAATTGGCGTCTTAAACTCATGCGTCATATTATTAATAAAATCTGTTTTAATTTCAGAAATTTGACGTTGTTTTATTAATTGATATAATGCGCTAGAATAAGCTATGACTATAATTAAAGTAAAAACTATAGATAATATTAGCATCGTTAAAATTGATGATAATATAAACTTTTTACGTTCTGGAAAATTAACTAATAGTCTGTAATTACTTTTATCATTTTCATTATAAAAAAATGGTACACTAAACGTAGATGCTGGATTTAACTGAAAATCTTGAGTTTTAATTTTTGTTGCTAAATCGTTGCTATATATTGCAAATTCGTAACCTATATCAATATCATTTTCTAACAATTTTAATGCTAATAACCTATTGATTTTGTCCACGTCAACACGTTTGTGTATTGGTTTTAAATAGGCTTTATCTTTATAAACAGTCTCTAAAGCTATACGTGTGCTTTCATTAAGTTTACTTAACCTTGCAAGCATTGATGATAGGTTTTTACTACCATCTATAGAGTTGTTTTCAATAATTTCGGTTTCTCTTTTTTGTAAAATACGTTTTACGTTTAAACTATCTAAACCTATGTCAAAGAGCGCTGATGATACTTTATAATTTTCTTCTAAAATACCGTTTCGATAAATTACTGTTTCGTTTGTATCAGGATTATCCTCTTTAATGTAAATGTTTATAATTGCAGTTGTATCATTTACATTAATTGATCCATTGCTTAATAAATCATTAAACTTTCTTAAATAATCCTCCTTTTCTTCATTTTCTACAATGTTAGACACATAGCTTAGTGCTTTTCTTACATTGAAGTTAAACTGCTTTTCAGTATTTTGAAGTGAATTATTTATATAATACGCCTGAACTAGTATGATTCCTATTAGGGAACAACTCATTAAAACGACTAACACAAAAAAAATCCTTTTGTTCATCATCCAAAATTAAGATTTTAACATTTAGCAATGTTACCATTTAACCTTACATTAACAAAAACGTTAAAATTTAATTCTTTGTTATAGATTTTAAGAGTTTACTATGAATATTTTGAACCTGAAGTTTTGTGTCTTTTAAATCGGTATTATTAATTACAAAATCTGAACATTCTGTCTTTTGTTGGTCAGTCCATTGGTTATTCATGATTGCTTTAACCTTAGCTTCAGACGAGTTATCACGTTTAATTACTCGATTTAGTCTAGTCTGTTCTGGTGCTACGACAGTAATTATATAATCGTATTTGCCTTGACTTCCGTTTTCAAAAATTATAGCGACTTCGCTAATAACGTATGGTGCGTTTTGTTTTTTTACCCAATTAGAGAAATGTTTTGCAACTTTTGGATGTACAATTGCATTCATTTTTTTTAGTAAAGCTTGATTACTAAATATCTGACTAGCAATAAAAGGTTTATTTAATGTATCCTCAACATAAGCACTATCACCAAAAAGCTTAATTAATTTACGTTTAATAACTTTAGAACGATCCATTAATGCTTTGGCTTCATTATCAGCAATATAAACTGGCACATCTAATGCTTTAAAATAATTAGCAACTGTAGTTTTTCCGCTACCTATACCTCCTGTTAAGCCTACTATTGTTGGTGTCATTCTGTAATTATAAATTCAATTTTTTGTTGCAATAACCTAATGTTTTTAACATTATTTGGCTGTTTAATTAATTTTGGTGCTAAAGTTGTATTTCCAGAAGCATCGTTATAATCGCAAACGATATTAAAATCTTCTGACTTTATTGTATTAAATTTTTCCAAGCTTGTGGTAAAACTTAAGGACACTTGCTTTGGAAAATAGTTAACTTTTACACCTTCCGGAATATTAATTATTTGGATTGGAATGTCTAAAACGCCTTCAGAGAATTTAGAAACATTAACCATCAACTTAGCTTGCTTAATATTGGTTTTAATATTTTTATTTAAACTATCCAATTGCAGTAAAAACGTTTTATTTACATCGGATTTCACCTCCTTTAATTCTAAATACTGAGTTTTTACTTTACTAATAGTTTTTAAAACAGAACTTGGCCCAATTAACTTAACACTATCAGGTACAGTTTTTAAAGTATCTAAAGTGTTATACCCTTTAGCATATTGAATTTTAGAGTCTAAGATTATTGGTACATATTTTACATCATTGACATCAAATCTAAAAAGTAGTGTGTCCGGATTAATACTGATAATTTTTTCTTCTTTATCAAACTGTTTATTAATATTTGAAAACCCTTTGGAAACACTCCAAATTAAAGTTGAATCTTTTTTTGAAATGTCTGTTTTAAAATTAATATCTAATTCTGGTCTTTTAATAGCATACCTAAGCCAATTAAAACCTGTAGTTTGTATTGTAATATCAAGCTCTGGATTGTTTGAATTTATTATAACATGCGTATCACTAATATCCTTAGGTTTTACTTTAAAGGCTAATGTGGCTGTATATACTTTAGATAATTTTGTTAAAACTAAAATTGAAAAAGCTAAAACAAAAAACAGTAAAAATATATTGATCTTTTTACTTTTAAACAATCCTAATATTTTCAATTTAAGTTTTTGCATGCCTTAATTTTTAAAAAATAAATGAGGAAAAATTACTTCTGGTTTTTCTGACTTAAAATGTAATAATATTGTTGACTTTAAAAATCCGTAACCATATCCAAAAAACTGGATGGATACTGCTAGTAAAGCCTGAAAAGCAATAATAATATTTTTAGTTTTTAATACTGCTACAACAAAGATTAGACAATAATAAAATAACACTAAGTATAGTGGTAAAATTAGATTAAACAGTGTTAAAACCAAAGCTAAAATAACTCCAATAAAAAACACTGTTGGAAACCAATAGGTAATTTTTTTAGTTTGTGGATGCCACTTATTTAAAATAGGTCTTACGGAACCAAATTTATTAACTTGTTTATAAAATTTACTCCAAGATATACGTCTTTTATGGTACACATAAGCTTCTGGAAATAAAGTTGTTTTAAATCCTAAGTCCCATAGTCTAATAGACAAATCAGGATCTTCTCCAGGGTGGATATTACCAAACCCTTTGGTAGCTTCAAATGCTAATTTTGATAATCCCATGTTAAAACTTCTAGGTTGAAACTTATCCAAACTAGATTTATTACCTCTAATGCCTCCTGTTGTAATTACAGACGTCATACTAAAATCTATCGCTTTTTGAAGATTTGAAAACGAATGATGTGCTTTATCTGGTCCGCCAAAACAGTCTACGTAATTATGTTTTAAGCTAGTTTCTACCTCTTGCAAGTAGTGACTAGGCAATAAACAATCGCTATCTAAAATAATAAAATAATTACCTTTAGCGTGTTGCATTCCAAAATTTCTGGAATCTCCTGGTCCTGAATTTAACTTAAAATAATAGGATATATCAAGCTTATCCATGTATTTATCTACGATAGCTTTAGACGTAATTGTAGATCCATCTTCTACAATTACAATTTCGTAGCTATAGTTACCTTTTAAGGTTAAAAAGCTTTCTAATAGCTCCTCAATCTCAATAGGACGATTATAAACAGGTATAATAAACGAAAAACTTAATTCCATATAACAAATGTAAGTTAAACGTATAAAAAAAGCCACCTAAAAAGGTGGCTTTTAATTGTATTAAAGTTTAAGATTATTTCTTAATTACTTTTATTGTTTCAGTAACATCTCCAATAGTAACTTTAACAAAGTATGCTCCTGACTGTAAGTCAGACATGTTTACTAGGTTATCTACACTATTAGGTGCGTTTCTATACACTTCTTGTCCTAACATGTTATAAACTAATACATTAGAAATCTCTTTTTGAGCTTTTAATGTTAAGTTGTCATTAACAGGGTTTGGATAGTAAGAGAATAAAGCTTCTGTATTAAACTCTGCAGTACTTAAAGAAGACTCAGAAAGTAATAAAGTAAACGATCCTGGAGCTTGTGCTCTTGCAGTACCATCATCACTCACTCTCACGTAGTAAGTTGTACCATCCGTTAATCCACCAACTACTGATGTATTACAAGCACCAACTGCTGTACCAGCACAATCTGTATAAACACCATATTGAGCAGCAGTTGTAGTCACTGTAACTTCTCCTGAAGGAGGTGCTACAAATGAGTACCATAAATCAGCAACTGCACCTGTAAAACAATCTGCAGTTACACCAGAATCTGTTGCTCCAGTATTATCTCCTGTAATTTCAACTCCTATTGTTAATGCTTCAGCAGCTGTACACTCGTCGTTAGGTACAGGAGAATATGCAGAAACTTGGAAATCTCCAGCACTATCACCTCCATACTCCCAAACTCTAAAATATACAGTTTGACCAGCTAAAGCCATATCATCAATATTTATAATTGGATGAGCACCATTAGTACTTCCATCATCATTACATTCAACTAATGTTAAAGAACCACAAGATCCTGAATAAACAGCACCTCCTGTATCTGTAATACCTCCAGTTTCTGTATTAACCTCTAATGTAAGCATTCCGTTTGCAGGAACAATAGCACTGAACCAAACATCTCCTCCATTACCCGAAGCATCTGCAGGATCGTAAGAAGCACAACCTGGTAAAGGTAATTCTCCAGAGCCAGTTGCTGCTGTATTAGTTCCTACAATTGCATTATCTGCAAAAGCAAAACCAACTGTCAAATCAATTGCTCCACCACATAAGTCATTAGCAGGAGGACAAGAATAATTAAAAGTCCCTAATGCTGTATCACATGCACTGTCTGTACCATTTTCTAACACTAATGTCACTGATGTTCCATCTGCATAAGGTCCAACTTGCACCACACCTAAAGCAGTTGCAGGATAAGTATTTGTTCCATCATTAATTTGAGATGTTCCATCCCCTAAACCTGTTACATCAACATCAACATAAAATTGTGTATTATCACAATCTGTAACTAAAGTTGCTGTTCCAGTTGGCGCAATACATGATACAACTATTATGTTAACATCTACATCCATAGTTACACCATAAGTACCATTATAACAAGAATTTGGAGTTGCTTGACCAGTGTCTGCAGTACCAATTCTCATTCTGTGTTGTCCTAAAGTAGCAGTAGCTGGCATTAAGAAAGATGCATCTAAAATATCAGTTCCTGTATTACTGTCTGGAGATTCACCTGAATATAATAATTCAGTTGCATCATCAAAAACTAAATCATCATTTAAGTCAATCCAAATATTTGTGTTATATGTATAATTAGTCATAAACGTAATTACAACATTAGCTGTAATTCCTTGACCTAAATCTACAGGTGTACCTGTAAAATCTTCATATGTTACATCACCTGCACTTGGAAAATCTGTAGTACCTACTTGTAAATTTCCTATTCCAGTACCATCATTACTTGAAGGTGTAGAAACACAATAACATCCAACAGCAATTGTAGTATAAGTATTTTCTGTACAATTTTCTGCAGAACCTGAAACATTATAAGGTGTTAATGTCCAGTAATAAGTAGTGTCTTCTGTTTGGTTACCTACACTATAAGATAATACATCTCCAACATCAACATTATCAAGAATGTCATTACCTCCTGTTGTAGTACCAACCGTTAAATTATAACCTTCTGCAAGTACCACAGCATCCCAAGATAATACTGTATCTAAACTACCACAAGTAGCATCTGGTGCTGACGTTATATTAGTTGCACACTCTGGTAAATCAGGTAAATTGTACTGAGTTAAACAAAAAGATACTGGATTAGTTCCAGTTGTTCCAAAATCGTAAACCTGAATAATTAATTCATCTCCAATTGCCCAACCACTTAACTGAGAATCTACTGATGCAAAAGTACCTAAACAAACTATTTGCGTCCCTGTTGCGTCATAAACTGCAACTCCAGGATTTGACGCGCCATCATTCCATATTAGTCCATCACTTGTAGCTGTCCATGAGAAAAACATATCAAATGTTGAAGTCGTCCCACAAGTGCTACTCATTCCGCTATCAGTAATTCCTGTAGAAAAATCATAAGAAAAAGTATAGTTCGAAGTTTCACAAGCAGTTCCTTCTTCTGAAGGTATAATAGCTAATGGTAAACTAAAAACATCACCTTCTAATGGTTGAGTCCATGAAAAAGGTCCAGACCATTCTGAAGTCCCATCTGCAATACAATCCGCCTGAACATAAAATTCGTATTGATTTCCTGCAGTTAATCCTGAAGCAGAATAAGGGTTAGTTACTCCTGTAGCTGTAGCTGTTCCTGTAACTGTTTCTCCTTCAGTTACATTAACCAATTCTACATTCCAACTTGTAGCAGTACCATTTTCTGACCAACTAAGATCTGATGTAGTTAATGTAGTTGCTTCAAATGTAAGAGCAGATGGTGCAATACACGATGGTGCTAATGCAGCATCAACTGTAACTTTATAATCTTCAACCTCTCCTCTTCCTGAGGCAAATTCAAAAGAACAAGCGTTATCATTTGGATTAGAATCATTCCAATCTATCATGACACGCATAACATAATCTCCATCTATAGTAGATGATGGTGCTGTTATGCTCCCTGTAAAAGGACCACTACCATACGATACTGTGTTAAATACTGTTTCTGTAGCAATATCAAAAACATCGTCACCATTCCAATCTACCCATACAGCACAACCAACGGTACCTCCTTGTATTACAACATTAAAGTCAAATGTACCACCTGGATAAGTGGATACTGACATTGTATCAAAATTATTAACATAACGAATAGTTGCATCTCCAGAATCTAATCCCGATCCTATATTAGAGATATTTACTACACCGTTTGTGGTACTAACAGCATCTATAAAAGTAGTAGTGTTAGTGGTTGTTGACGTAAAGCTAGAACAGACCTGAGAAAAGGACTGAAAAGCAAAAAGCATCAATAAAAATAATAAAGTAATTTTTTTCATCATAAGTTTAGTATAAGTTAGTAATTAATTAATCATCTTCTAAAAATATTGATTTATTCTTAACCTAGCACTATCATACACATCAAATCGACAAGAAGTCTTAAAAAAGGGTTAAAATACCATTAACCTTATGTTAAATGTAATTAAGAAAATTGTAAGTTTTTACACACAACTGATTACCAGTAGTTTAATTACATAAAAAAAGCCTTACATTTCTGTAAGGCTTTTTTAAAATTGTATTAGTAGTGTCTATTTATCAATACCATCTACAAATGCGCTCATTACTGCATCGCTAACTCCCATGTTACTAAAACCACCATCATGAAACAGGTTTTGTAAAGTCACACGTTTAGTTAAATCACTAAATAACGACACTGTGTAGTTTGCACAATCTAAAGCTGTAGCATTACCTAAAGGCGACATTTTTTCCGCGTAAGCGATAAATCCATCAAATCCTTTTACTCCACTACCTGCTGTAGTTGGTGTTGGCGACTGTGATATAGTATTAACTCTAACTTTTTTATCTCTTCCAAAAAAGTAACCAAAACTACGTGCTATACTTTCTAAATAGGCTTTATTATCTGCCATGTCATTATAATCAGGAAAAACACGTTGTGCTGCCATATAAGTTAAAGCCACGATACTTCCCCATTCATTCATTGCATCTTGCTTGTATAACGTTTGCATTGTTTTATGAAAAGACATTGCAGAAACATCTGTTCCTTTTTGTGTCCAAGCATAGTTTTGATCTGTATAATGTTTTCCTTTTCTAACATTAATTGACATACCAATAGAGTGTAATACAAAGTCTATTTTACCTCCTAAGATTTCCATTGCTTGCGTAACAAGATTTTGCAAATCTTCCTCGCTTGTTGCGTCTGCAGGAATTATTTGAGAGCCCGTTTTTTCTGCTAAAACATTAATTTGACCCATACGCATTGCAACTGGTGCATTTGTAAGTACAAAAGTACCACCTTCTTCATGGACACGTTCTGCTGTTTTCCATGCTATAGAGTTTTCGTCTAATGCTCCAAATATGATTCCTCTTTTTCCTTTTAATAAATTGTATGACATAACTTATAGTTTATCAGTTGATATGTTAGTTTATTATATTATCTGTCAAAGATAGTATTTAAAATTTTTTTAATTCGCTTTCGCGGAAATTTAGCCACTAATTTAATAGTTGTTTAGCATGTGCTATTGCCGAATCTGATAATTGAGTCCCTCCCAACATCTGAGCCAATTCTACAACACGCTCATCATACTCCAATTTAACTAAATTAGTCGTGGTCACTTCATTAACGTCTTCTTTATAAACTTTATAATGCGTGTTTCCTTTAGCTGCAATTTGTGGTAAATGGGTAATACTAAAGACTTGCATTTTAGTACTCATTTGCGCCATAATATCTGCCATTTTATTAGAAATTTCTCCTGAAACACCTGTATCAATCTCGTCAAACATAATACTTGGAAGCTTAACGTATTTTGATAAAATAGACTTAATAGCTAGCATTATTCTTGATAATTCTCCACCAGATGCTGCTTTTTTTAACACGTTAAATTGACCACCTTTATTGGCAGAAAATAAGAAGTTTAAATTATCCTTTCCGTTATATAAAAACGTTTTGGATGCTTCTAAGCTTATATTAAACTGTGCATTCGGCATACCTAATTGCGTTAACAATGCTTCTAATTGTTTTTTTAATTCTGGTATAGCTTTATTACGCATATCTGTAATACTGTTAGCTTGGGTATCTAATAATTTTTCTAATGCTTTAATTTCTTCTTGTTTATCTATAATATCTTGGTCAGCATTTTCAGTTGCCTCTACTTTTTTAGATAATGCTTCTCTAATATCGATTAACTCAGCAATAGACTTGACTAGATGCTTTTGCATTAGGTTATTTATGGTCATAAGTTGAGCATTAACAACCTCTAGCCTATTTGGATCAGCGTCTAATTTGTCTTCAAAACGTTCAATATCAACCAAAACGTCATCTAAATCAATTAAACTACTAGTAACTCTATCCAATAAATCTTGATAAGTATTTGATATTAAAGCCAGTTTTTGAAAGGCTGCTTTAACTTCTCTAAGTGATGTTAAAACACCTGCTTGCTCTTCGCTTAACAGCGCATTAGCTTCTTCTAGTTTAAGTTGTATAGCTTCTACATTATTTAAAAGTTCATACTCTTCTTCTAGAGTTTCTAACTCGCCTTCTTTTAAATTTGCAGCAACTAATTCATTTAATAAAAACGAATTATAGTCATGTTCCTTTATAGCTTCGGCCTGAAATTGCTGTAACTGTTTTAGCTGCTTTTGTAATACTTTATACTCTTTTAGATGCAGATTATAGGTTTCTAAATTAGCTTCTGTATTTGCCAATGCATCAATAACCTGAAATTGAAATGCGTCATCTACCAACTGTAATGTTTCGTTTTGCGAATGAATATCAATAAGATGTTCTCCTAAAGCTTGTAAATTAGACAAGTTAACAGGCGAGTCGTTTACAAACGCTCTAGATTTACCTGATGGTAAAATTTCTCGTCTAATAATCGTTTGTGTGTCGTAGTCTAAATCTTGATCCTTAAACAAGTTTTTAAGTTTGTATTTAGATATATCAAAAGTGGCTTCTATTATACATTTTTTTTCAGGATTACGTAAACTAGATAAGTCTGCACGTTTACCTAAAATTAATGATAAGCCTCCTAAAAGTATAGATTTACCAGCTCCAGTTTCTCCTGTAATAATGGTAAAGCCATCATTAAAATTAACTTGAAGTTGATCAATTAGTGCGTAATTTTTTATGGTTAATCCAGTAAGCATTCTTAAAGTGAAAGGTTAAAATTTAAAAAGTGAAAAGTTTTGGTTTTACGCTTTTTAAGAATGAAAATAATTAGTGTCTAAAATTTTATATTTCTCCATTTAGAAGAGTGCATTGGCGCAACTTTATTTAAAGTATCGACCAGATTAGCAATATCTACACTTGGACCTTCGCTAAAAATCTGTTCTATCTCCTCTGCTTTTGCATCAAAAAACACACGAAGTAAATACGAGTTTGGACGTCTTCTGTTCATGTCATTAAATAAGCTTAAAGCTATAGCTATTTCGTTTTTTGCATCCTTTTGATTATCACTCATAGTATCTAAACCACGTCTATGATAATTATATAATACGGTTCTAAACTCTTTAAATGTTGGTGATAACAAATTATCTATTAAAGCAAAACGACTTTGTAAACCATCTTCTAGCTTCCAACCAGAATAATTTTCTTGTTGAGAAAAATTTACAATGTTTTGTGCTTGTCTAAAGTACTCATCTCCACCTTCTTGTTTAAAAGACTCGGCATCCATACCTAAAATCATATGGATATGAAAAGCTAAAACAGAGATTAAATTAGAAGCGTATTGTGTTGGATTATAAATTAGATTTTGAAACTCGACATACTCAAAAGTAAAATCTTTATCATTTATGTTATAGATAGGTGTTGTGTAACTTGATCCAAAAACAGGTCTTGACGATTGGACTTGTAAAGTTGCCTTGTAGCTATTACCCGAGTATTCTCCAATATTAATTACAAAATTACAATCAATACGCTCTTGAGGTTCAACTTTTTTGTTTGTCCATTTTGTACCAGAAATAAACTCTTTTAATTGTTTTTCTAGTGTTTTAAATTGCTGTAAATTTTCGTCTCCTGTTAATTGTGCATTTACAACTACTGTTGCATTAAGCTCTTGAGCCTGTAATGAAACACTAAAACAAATTAAAAATAGAAATAAAAGTTTACGCATTTAATGTATTTATTATAGTTTTAAAAAGGTCCTTAGCAACTTCTGTTTTAGATTTTAATTGATACACAGTAGCTTCTTCTTCCTTGTTAATCAAAGTTACTTTATTAGTGTCTGACTTAAAACCTGCACCTTTGTCGTTTAACGAATTTAAAACAATTAAATCTAAATTCTTCTTTTTTAGCTTCAATTTTGCATGTTCTAATTCGTTATTAGTTTCTAAAGCAAAACCAACTAAAAATTGAGTTGTTTTTATTTGTCCTAAAGAGGCTAAAATATCTTTAGTCTTTTCTAGTTCTAAGGTTAACGTAGATTCTTTCTTTTTTATTTTTTGAGTTGCAATATTTTTTGGTCTATAGTCTGCAACAGCTGCAGATAAAATAGCAATGTCTGCACTGTTAAAATGCAAATGGGCTGCATCATACATCTCTTGTGCGCTAATTACTGGTATGACTGTTATTAAACTATGTTTTACAGTTTGATGTGTTGGACCAGAAATTAAAACAACTTTTGCTCCCAAATTTGCTGCTGCTTTAGCAATTTCAAATCCCATTTTACCAGAGGAATGATTACCTATAAAACGTACAGGATCTATAGCTTCATAGGTTGGTCCTGCTGTAATTAAAACCGTTTTGTCTTTTAGTGGCAAACCACTGATAATATCATTTTCTATAAAAGAGACAATATCTTCAGGTTCTGCCATACGACCTTGACCAACTAAACCGCTTGCTAATTCTCCTGATGTTGCAGGAATCATAACATTGCCAAAGCTTTGAAGTGTCTTAAATGAGTTAACTGAAGAGGGATGAACATACATATCCAAATCCATTGCTGGTGCAAAATAGACTTTGCATTTTGCAGAAAGATATGTTGCTAATAATAAATTATCGCACGTACCATTTGCCATTTTAGAGAGTGTATTGGCTGTTGCTGGTGCAATAACCATATAGTCTGCCCATAGCCCTAACTCTACGTGGTTATTCCACATAGCGTTATCATCTTGATCGTTGGTAAATGTTGAGTGTACTGGATTTTTGGAAAGCGTAGACAGTGTGAGTGGTGTCACAAAGTCTTTAGAAGCAGGTGTCATAACGACTTGTACGTTTGCACCTGCTTTTATAAATGCTCTGACTAATGAGGCTGTCTTGTAAGCAGCAATACCAGCACTGATGCCTAATAGTATGTTTTTGCCACTTAATATAGACATAGGTTTAGTCTTGGTTATCTTGCTCTGTATTTCTGTGGTATATTTTATCGTCTAACCACTCTTGTACTGCTAAAGCATGAGGTTTAGGTAATTTTTCGTAAAACTTAGACACTTCAATTTGTTCTTTGTTTTCAAAAATTTCTTCTAAGCTATCATTATATGTAGCAAACTCTTCAAGCTTTTCTATTAATTCTTTTTTAATTTCAGAATTAATTTGCTCTGCTCTTCTTGCAATTACAGAAATAGCTTCATAGATGTTATTTGTTGGTGCATCTATCTCGTTTCTATTGTAAGTCGTTGTTGTTAACGGAGCGTCGATTTTTTTTAAATCCATAATATATTAGCTTTTAGTACTATATTTTTCTAATTGTTCTTTTAAATCCTCTACCTGTTTATCTGCATCTTTAATAAACTCTGACTCTGCATTTGTTTTTTTAAAGTTGTTATAATATGCGATAGCTGTATTTAATCTTTCTTCTTTTTTATACTCTACACTTTTCATTGCTAATTGGTAAGCAGAATCAAAACGATAATATAACGCTTTTTCACGTAAGGTTGTACCAGGAAAATCTGCAATAAAATTATCAAATGAACTAATAGAAGCTTTAAAATCTGAAATATGATTGTATTGCTTAGCAATACTGTATGCTTTTAATTCTAATTTGTATTGTAACTCTTTAACCAACTCGTTAATTTTTGGCATGTATTGCGAGTCTGGATATAAGTTGGCAAACAATTGTAATTGCTCTAGTGCATGATCTGTATCGTGTTGATCTTTAGAATACACTGGAGATAATTGCGCATAACTTAATGCACTTTTATAGTATGCTTCTTCTACTTTTTCGCTTCTAGGATACGCAGATGCAAAACGCTCAAATCTATATCCTGCTAAATAATGATCTTCTAAATGAAAATAACTATCGGCATCTAAAAACATCAATTTTTCTGCTTGAGGCTTCCCTCTGTAAGCAGGAACAATTTGAGTAAATAAACGACTTGCCTTGTTATACTTACCTTCATTATAAAGTTTTTCACCCATTGAAAACTTAACAGCAACATCTTCAGACTTTAATGCCTTTTGATACTCGCTACAAGAAGTGAAAACTAAAAATGTAATTAAGATGTAAAGTAAATTCTTCATAAAATTTTAACGAAGCGCAAAAATACGCTATTTAAATGGATTTTAAAAATATAATTTGATTGCTAAATTAATTGAAGAAATCAAGTTGGACTTAGGTTTAAGTATAATTTAACTTTTACTAAAATTAGTCATAAAAGTATTTATACGACTTTGTAATTGTGTTGTAGCAGTAACTAAAGGTAATCTAACGGTTGTATTACATAACTCAAGGCTATTTAATACTGCCTTAATACCTGCTGGATTATTTTCTTCAAAAATCATGTTAACGATATCCATCATTTTAAAATGAAGCTGATACGCTTCCTTGTTTTTACCTTCTAAACCTAGATTTATCATTGTAGAAAAAGCTTTAGGTAACCCTTGTCCAATTACTGATATTACTCCTGCTCCACCTGCTAAAACGATACCTAAAGCTAAGTCGTCGTCTCCTGATATAACAGAAAAATTGTCTGGTTTATCTCTTAACAATTCTAAATATTGAGCCACATTATTACCAGCTTCTTTAACTGCAACGATATTATCAAAATCTTTTGCTAAACGCAACGTTGTTTCTGGTGTCATATTTTTAGAAGTTCTGCCAGGAACGTTATATAAAATTATATCAATTGGACAGACTTGAGCTATCGCTTTAAAGTGCTGATACATACCTTCCTGAGTTGGCTTACTGTAATAAGGCGATACAGATAGTATTCCTGCAATACCTGTAAAATCAGTAGCTTTAATTTCTTCTACAACCTGTGCAGTGTTACTACCTCCAATACCTAAAACTAATGGTACACGTCCTTTGTTATACTTAATAATAGCAGTAACTATATCCTGTTTTTCTTGCTTTGTAATTGTAACGCTTTCTCCTGTTGTACCATTTATAACTATATAATTGATACCATTGGTAATGTTATATTCTACAATATTTTCTAGCGCTTTGTAATCTACTGATAAATCATCATTAAATGGCGTTACAATTGCTATTCCTGTGCCTAAAAAAGGGTTATTCATTACTTAATTTATTTAAAATGTTTAGGTATTTTATAATTTCGGTTTTAAAGATGTTTTTATCTTTTATTGTAATATCTATAATTAAATCATTTACGTCAGGATTAGCATTATGCAGACCTACCTTTAAGTCAGCATTGGCTGATGCACTAACAGCTTGCAAAGCTAAGGAATCGGTTTCATAAAAGTTAATCAACAAATCAAATTTATTGTCTAAAAAATCTTTAACTGTTTGTGATTTAAATTGTCCTTTCCAAGCAAGTTCTTTTTCAGAAAAAATATGGTTATAAACAGACGTTTCGTTTTTTTTACCATTAAAAAGAGATAAGATTTTTAAGTCCTTAGCGTTAATTTTTAATTGCTCTGACAAACTATTAATCCATTCTGGATCAGAAAACTCATGACTATTTACTAAGACTCCAACATGTTTAATCCTGTTTGCGTTTGGTGCAATTACACGACTTTGAGCACATTTAATAATGTACTTTTTATTAGATTTTTCTTTAAAACCTTTTAAAATCATTTATCTTTATTCCTTTATTACAAATGTAGTAATTGTAACTATATTAGCTTTAAATTATTCAACATTAAATATGAAATACAAACATCTTTTCATCTTGCTTTTAATTACTGTTTTAAACTCTTGTAAGCAAGACACTTACTCGTTGAGTAAAATAGAAGGCAAACAGATTACAATTACAGACACTTTAGCAACAGATAAAGCTATCGATGACTTTGTAAAACCTTTTCGCGAAAGCATAAATAAGGACATGGACGCTGTTTTGTCTTACGCTCCAGAAACTTATAGCAAAAGTGATGGTGATTTAAATACTGCAATTGGTAATCTTATGGCTGATGCTGTTATGCAAGAAAGTAATCCTATTTTTAACAAACGTACTGGAAAAAATATAGATGCTGTTATCCTAAATCATGGTGGTATTAGATCTATAATTTCTAAAGGAAATATTACCACTAGAACTGCTTTTGAAATTATGCCTTTTGAAAACAGTATTGTAGTAGTCGCACTAAAAGGACAACAAATAGATAGCATGACACATTATTTAAGTCAGGCTAAGCGTGCACATCCTGTAAGCGGAATACAATTAACACTGGATAAAACGTATAATATTACACAGGCTTTAATAAACAACAATCCAATTGAAAAGGATAAAACCTATTACGTTGCGACTAATGATTACCTATATAATGGAGGTGACAGAATGCGATTTTTTCAGGTAAATGATAGCCTATATACTCTTGATTATAAAATAAGAAATGCGATGATAGACTACTTTAAAAAGACTGATACTATCAAACCTGTAATTGACAATAGATTTATCCAAACTAAATAACCACATAATGAAACGTAGAGATTTTATACAACAAGCAACAGCAGCTACAGCTTTAATTACAGTTGGTGGTTATGGATTACAATCGTTTGCAACATCTTCAAAATCTAAAAAAATAACGATTTTACATACTAATGATGTGCACAGTCACATTGATGCTTTTGGACCAGAAGATGGTAGAAATGCAAATAAAGGTGGTGTGGCTAGACGTGCAACTTTAATTGAAAACATTAGACAAGATAACCCTAATACATTATTATTAGACGCTGGAGATATTTTTCAAGGCACACCATATTTTAATTACTATGGTGGCGAATTAGAATTTAAGTTAATGAGTAAACTTAAATACGATCTAGCTACAATAGGGAATCATGATTTTGATAATGGTATAGATGGATTATATGCCCAATTACCTCATGCTAGCTTTGGATTTGTATCTGCTAACTATGACTTTAAAAATACAGTCATGGATACTCATGTAAAACCATATCAAATATTTAAAAAAGAAGGTATTAAAATTGGTGTTTTTGGATTAGGAATTCAATTAGATGGTTTAGTTGACAAAAAAATGTACAAAGAAACTGAGTATTTAGATCCAATTGAAGCTGCACAAGAAATGACACGTATTTTAAAAACCGACGAGAAATGCGATCTTATTATTTGCTTGTCACACTTGGGATACAATTACAGCAAAACACCTGATAAAATAAGCGATTTAAGTTTGGCTAAAGCAACTAAAGATATTGACTTGATTATTGGCGGACACACACATACGTTTTTACCTAAGCCAACCGTTGCGCAAAATTTAGAAGGTAAAAACGTATTAGTTAACCAAGTAGGTTGTTATGGTATAAATTTAGGTAAAATAGACTTTTACTTTGATGCAGATAGTACTAAAAAAGCAGAAGGAACTTCTATTATTGTTTAAAACTAAGCGATTTCAGTTTTTTTTTGAGTGGATTTATATTTAATTTTAATGTAAACGTATAGAAAGTAAAAGCCAACACCTATTAAAGCAGTGTATACCATTTGAAGTAAATATGCTGAAGATATAAACAAATAAGCGACTTGTACCATTTCGGAAAAAACGATGCAAACACTGGCTAAAAACAATAGTAATCCTTGTTTGGTTTCGTGATATAAATAATGTATTAATGATAGTGATAGCACTAACAATATCAATACATTATATGTTACTTCTATGATAAAATCTAACGAGTATACTGCTAACTTTGCATCTTGCATTATCATCTGATTTAACACATAAATTATATATGCATTAAATATTAATAAGACAATTATATGCAACTTAAATTCCTTTAATAACAACTTGATATTAAAGTCTTTAACTAGAAAAATAATTAAGGAAGTATAAGTGGCTATTACTAGATAATTAGCAACATAATAAGCCATAGTATCATTTCCGTAAAAGACAATTTTCAGAATTTCTACTAAAGAAAATCCAATAAGAAAAAAACCAAAATAATGGTTAGTTTGCTTAGTCTGACTATAGTATAAATAGGCAAAAAAAGGAAACACTAAAATCCAGGAATAATCAGACAATGTTGGCGCATCAAATATGCGTCCAGCCATAGTAAGTATTACGAGAATCACTAAAATTATCGATACTAAATTAAACTTTGTTAACTTCATTATTATTTATTTGGGATGACAAATATACAAATAATTTGTTATTAAACGATAAAATAAGCTTTTAATCGACTATTAACACATTTATTCTAAGCTGTTTAAGAAATCATCTTCTGAAATCATGTCTATATTTAACTTATCGGCTTTGTCTTTTTTACTTGGTCCCATATTGTCTCCAGCAATTATATAACTTGTTTTTGAAGAGATAGAACTACTTACTTTTCCGCCATTATCTTCAATAAGCTTTTTCAACTGAGTACGTGATACTTTATAAAATACGCCTGAAACTACAATATTATGTCCTTTTAACTTATCTGTTTGGTTGGCTAACTTTTCTGCAGAGATTTCTAATTGTAAACCACACTGCTTAAGTCTATCAATGACTTTTTGATTTTCTGGATTTGAGAAAAAGTCAACTACACTTTCAGCAATTCGGATACCTATTTCATTAACCTGTTCTAAATCAATTACAGATGCAAAAGCAAGTGCATCAATACTTTTATAATGTTTAGCTAGCGTTTTTGCAACCGTCTCTCCAACAAACCTGATACCTAACGCGAATAAAACTCGTTCAAACGGTATTTGTTTTGACGCTTCAATACCTGCAATTAAATTATCTGCACTTTTATCTGCCATACGCTCTAACGGTAAGATTTGGTCTTTAGTTAGATCGTACAAGTCTGCATAATTATGGATTAATCCTGCATGCACTAAAAGCGCGACAGTCTCGCCTCCCAAACCTTCAATATCCATTGCTTTTCTAGAGATGTAATGCTGAATACGTCCTATTATTTGCGGATTACAACCATTATAATTAGGACAAAAATGTTTAGCCTCACCTGCTTCCCTTTGTAATAATGTATTACATTCTGGACAATGTGTTATATACTTTGTAGGTACAGAGTTATCTGGTCTTTCAGAAAAATTGACTGCTATAATTTTAGGTATAATTTCGCCTCCTTTTTCAACAAACACAGTATCACATTCTCTTATATCCAGTTTTTCTATTTGATCTGCATTATGTAACGATGCACGTTTAACAATTGTACCAGCCAATTCTACAGGCTCTAAATTTGCAACAGGAGTTATAGCTCCTGTACGACCAACCTGATAAGTAATAGTATTTAAAATAGTACTAACCTGTTCTGCTTTAAACTTGTATGCCATAGCCCAACGTGGCGCTTTGGATGTAAAACCAAGCTCGTCTTGATGATGCAAATTATTAACTTTTACTACAACACCATCAGTCTCATAAGGTAATTCATGTCTCGCAGTATCCCAATGATTTATAAAAGCAAATACGTCGTCAATGGTTTTACATAATTTAATTTCATTTGGGACTTTAAATCCCATCTGTCTTGCTTTTTCTAAGCTTTCAAGGTGCGTTTTATAATCAAAATCACCACCTACTAAACCATACAACAAACAATCTAAAGGTCGTTTTGCAACCTCTGCACTATCTTGTAACTTTAAACTTCCAGAAGCTGTGTTACGTGGGTTTTTATAAGGCTCTTCTCCATTAGCAAGTCGCTCCTCATTCATTTTATTAAAACCATCAAAGGGTAAAATAATTTCACCTCTAATTTCAAATTCTTCAGGAAAACTACCTTTTAATTGTAAAGGGACAGAATTAATTGTTTTTATATTAGCAGTAACCTCGTCTCCTTGCATACCATCACCTCGTGTAACCGCTTTTAATAAATTTCCATTTTGATATGTTAGATTTATGGAGGCACCATCGTATTTTAATTCACACACATAGTCTATCTCTCCATCTACCATTTTCTTAACTCGTGCTTCCCAATCTTTTAAATCTTCAAGAGAATACGAATTATCTAAACTATACATCCTATGCTTATGCACAAGTGTATTAAAATTTTTAGTCACTTGACCTCCTACACGTAAGGTTGGCGAAGTTGCATCAAAAAATTCAGGATGTGCTTCTTCCAAAGCTTGTAACTCTTTTAATTGGATATCAAAATCATAATCGCTAATTGTCGGACTGTCTAAAACATAATAATTATAATTATGCTCTCTTAACTGTTCTCTTAATGCGTTTATTTTTAATTGTATGCTCATATTATATGCCTTCTAGCAATTCTAAAAATTGCTGTTTAATCTTGTATTTATAATAAAAATAATTTTCTGAATCCGAATAGCACTCTGATGCTCCCCAAAATTTCACAATAAATTCTTTATTGCTTAACCAATAAACTTCTGTGTCATCAGAGATTTTTTCAAAAGTTATGTGGTCATAGTTTTCTTCCAAATTATAATATAACTCAAAAGCCTTTATGATTTTACCATCCACTATTTTGTCTATAAATAATGTACGCTGGCTAGGACACTCAGTATCATAATCTATAGAAATTACTATATCTTTTTTAGGCGATACATGAGGATAACCTCCTGCGTATTGGTCTAATAATCCTCCTGTCTCTTGACTAATAAAATCAAAACGTTGATAATCAAAAACCATGTGATAATGCACCAAAAACACATCTTTAAAACCTGAATTTTTAAAGACACTGTATGTTTTTGTTGGACTAAACTCAGAGTTGTAAGTCGTGTCTTTATACACTACTTTTTTACCATTTTCTGCCAATAAGGTTAAGACGTTATCCTTCTTGTAAAGTTTAGTAACATCTATACTATTAGGTTGATATAAAACTCGGTTTTTATACTCATTAATATCAACTTGCTTTACATCAAATAACTCACTAAGCGCTATTGGTTGTAAATTTTTTCCTTTAACAGACAAACCATCATAATTATAATGATTACCATCATTGCTATAAGTTTTGAAAAAATAAGCTTCAGGTACGTAACCTATATTTGTGTTATCAATATAAAAATTCTCGTCTTTCTTTAAAACTTCAGGGCTAATAATCACTTTAGCTTTGCGACTATAAACAACTTGATCATTATCTATAATTTTTGTTTTATTATCCGAATATTCTATAACAGAAACAGTATTTAAATACTCAAACTTACCTACTTTATTACCCAAACTATCCCTAATGATTAAACCGTTTTTGGACTTTACAATCCTTTGATCAAAGTTTACTTTAAAATAATCTAAAGTTTGATAATCTATTAGTGGTAAATAATTAAATTTTATACTATCACTTTGCTTTTCAAAAGTTCCGTTAGGGCTTAAATAGTAATGGATAGCCTTATTAAGCTGTTTGTCATAAACAAATAACTTATTATTATAAACATAAGTTTCGGTTTGATTAATTTTATGTGTCAAATTATAATAAGACACGTCAATAGCATCTATAAATTGGTAGTTATTAGTGTAGGTTACTAATTTATAATCCATGACTTGGTCTTCAATAAACTTGTAAATTACAAACGCTTTAAATGCTTTACTAAAATTTATATTTAAAGCCATTCCAAATTTAGTAATTGTATCCTGAGTATTAAATAACTTTTGTGTTTCAAGTACCTTATTATCTTCTTCAGAAAAAATACTAAACGTATTGAATAGTCGTGAAGTAATTAAATGTGGTTTTTTTAGATCAACATATCCTACGCTACCTAAAAATTCATCCTCAAATCGGTCAATAAAAGCACTATTATCCACTGCTTTTTTAACAGCAGGCGTTACCATTTGTTTATCGGTTTTTTTACAACCTAAAACTAACACAAATAGCAGTATGTAATATATTACTTTCATTATTGTTTAACACCACTAATCATTCGGTCTTTACCAAAAAAATCTTGTTTTAATTGTACATTTTTAAACCCATTATCGGTCAATAAAGCTATCATTTCTTTACCTAAATATTCATTTATTTCAAAAAATAATTCGCCATTAGTTTTTAAGTATTGCGCAGCAAATTTTGTAATCGCTTTGTAAAAAATTAACGGATTATCATCAGACACAAACAAGGCTAAATGTGGCTCGTTATCTAACACGTTAGACGTCATTGCTTGTTTTTCCAACTGTCTCACGTAAGGAGGATTAGACACAATAATATCAAATTTTAAATCCTTAAAAATACTTTTCCAAGCAGTATCTTCTAAAATACTAGCTTCAATAAAATCCACGTTTACTTTATTTAATAAGGCATTTTCTGTGGCTGTTTTTATCGCTTTCGCAGAAATATCAAGCCCAAAAACAGTTGCTTCAGCTAAATTTTTGGCCAGACTAATGGCAATGCAACCACTACCAGTGCCTATATCTAAAATCGAAGCATTATGTCCTTGTTTTTTATTGTCATAACTATCTAAAACTAATTGCACTAACTCCTCTGTTTCTGGACGTGGTATTAAAGTGTTTGGGTTAACCTTAAAAGGCATTCCAAAAAACTCAGTTTCACCTATTATATATTGTATGGGCTGTTGCTGCTTTAGGCTTTCTAAAGCTTTAAATATCCTAATTTTCTCCTCCGTTGTCACACTTAAATTAGTATTTAAAGCTACATCCAATCTAGAAATATTACAATAATGCTCTGTCAACATAAAAAAAAAGGTAAAGACTTCGTCTGGACCATAAATATCATCTAGTTCTTTGTGGAATAATGCTTTTAAATCTTTTATTAACATAGGCTGATATTATAGTTGTTTTTCCATCCAAATACCACAATTAAAATGTCCTGTGCTACCTAATGGACCATTTAAATGCTTAAAACCGTTAGATTCGTAAATATGTATAGCTTCTTTTAAAATAGGAATAGTTTCTAAATACGCCTTTTTAAATCCTTGATTTTTACCTTTTTCCAGACATTTCAGAAATAGTTTTTTACCAAAACCTTTTCCGCGTAAGCGATTAGAAAAATACATTTTCTGAATTTCAAACACCTCCTCTTCCATTCCATGCAAAGGTTTTAAACCACCTCCTCCTTCAACTTTTCCATCAACCACTACGACGTAATACGTCGATTTTGGGTCTGCATAGGCTTCAAACATTTTTGGTGTCTCAGGATCTGCATATGCTGTCCCAACTAAAGGCAAATTATATTCTATAAAAACCTCGCGAATGACAGCCTCAATTTGAGGATTATCATGTGGCTGGATTTCTCTTATTTCAATAATAGTATTACTCACTTTTATATAGTATTTTTGTGCCTTATTTTAGAGGATGAAGATACATTAAATCCAAAAAAAGACCCATGAAGAAAGTACTTATTTTATTAACAATATTAACCTGTTTTTTTAACTGTAAAGTGACTGAAAAACCAGAATTTATTAGAGTTGAAAACATAAAAGTATTAGAGTCTTCATCAAAATTTATCACTATCACAGCAGATGCTCTTTTTTTAAATCCTAATAGTATTGGTGGTAAAATTAAAACTGATGGCATCAAAGTATTGGTAAACAACAATCATATTGGTGCTGTTTCAAGCGTTAGTTTTGATGTACCTTCACGACAAGAATTTACAATACCACTTCAAGCTAAAATACCAACAGACAGCTTACTAAGCAATAAAAACTTAAGCAGTTTATTAGGCAGTTTTTTTAGCAAAAAAATAAAAATTCAATATCTTGGAGATATTAAATACAAGATTTTAGGTTTTTCTCATTCTTACCAAGTCGATCGTACAGAGGACATTAAAATAAAGTTATAATTTTGAATGATCAATTTTACATAAAACGCGCGTTGCAAATAGCCAAAAGTGGATTGGGACAAACACGTCCAAATCCTATGGTTGGCTGCGTTATTGTTTTAAACAATCGTATAATTGGCGAAGGATACACTAGTAAATATGGTGGCAATCATGCAGAAGTAAACGCTATAAATAGTGTAAAAAATCAATCCCTTTTAAAAGATGCTACTATTTACGTAACGCTAGAACCTTGTAGTCATTATGGTAAAACACCACCTTGTAGCGACTTAATTATCCACCATCAAATACCAAATATAGTTATTGGATGTATTGATGATAATCCTGAAGTTGCTGGAAAGGGTATCAAAAAATTATTAGAAGCTGGTCGTAGTGTAAAAGTTGGTGTTTTGGAAGCCGAATGCAAAGCACACCACAAACGTTTTTTTACTTTTCATAATAAAAAACGACCTTATATTATATTAAAATGGGCAGAATCAAACGATGGATTTATCGCACCAAAATCTAAAAATGAACAAAAACCTGTCTGGATTACCAACACGTATTCTAGACAATTAGTCCATAAATGGAGAGCTGAAGAGCAAGCCATATTAGTAGGCACTAATACCGTCATACAAGACAATCCAACGCTAGATGTTAGGGATTGGACTGGCAATAATCCATTACGTGTCGTACTAGATAAAAATAAAACCTTAAAAGCAGACTGCCATGTTTTTAACGCTAAAGCGGAGAGCTTATTAATTCACAATAAAGACAACGCAACTCAAGAAGCTTTACAAAACACAACCTGGTCTATCCATCCACCAAACAATACAATGGTTGGAGATTTAAATTCAGGAATTGATTTTAGTCAAAAAGAATCTCAAGCGCAACAAATTTGTGACACTCTATTTAAACACAACATCAACTCTGTAATTATTGAAGGTGGCTCTAAAACATTACAACTTTTTATAGATGCTGGACTTTGGGACGAAGCTAGAGTTTTTAAGGGTAAAACTATTTTTACCGAAGGTGTAAAAGCACCTAAGTTACAAGGAGAATTAATTAATCAGTCATCCATTTTAGACGACTTACTATATATTTACAAAAACACTAATTAAGTTTTGCTTTAGCAAAATGATACTAACCCTATGATTAAAACCCTAATATTTGATTTTGGAGATGTCTTTATTAATTTAGATAAAGAAGGTGCAATGACCAACGCTTTAGAGCTGTTTGACGTTGATGAGTTATCCGAAGAAATCGTCGCTTTTAATAGTTTTTACGAACAAGGTCTGATAGATACTAACGAGTTTATAGATTTTTACATGGGTAATTTTCCAAAATTAACCAAACAACAAATCGTTGAAGCTTGGAACTACATTATTTGTGATTTTCCCGTTAAACGTTTAGAGTTTATACAACAATTAGCAAAAGACAAAAAGTACAATCTAATATTACTAAGTAATACTAATGAGTTGCATATTGATTGTATTAAAAATCAGGTATCGTTTTATGACGAATTTAAAAATGCGTTTGATAAATTTTACCTCTCACACGAAATACAATTGCGTAAACCAAACAAAGATATTTTTCAGTTTGTACTAAATGAAAACAACCTAAAACCAGAAGAATGCCTGTTTATAGATGATACTTCTGAAAACACAGAAACTGCTAGTAATTTAGGGATTAACGTTTGGAATAACAATCCAAAAACAGAAGATATTATAGATTTATTTACCATAAAAAAAGACTTATTTTAATGTATTTACTACTTAGTATTTGTGCGTCTACATTAATTTTTGTCATCTTTAAAGTTGTTGGAAAACGCAATATAAATACACTACAAACTATAGTTTTTAATTATTTTACTGCTTTTACCTATGGTATTTTAAGCTACGATTCTCCAATAATAGTTAGTGATATTATACAATCCAAATGGTTTTTTGGCGCAATAGGTTTAGGATTTTTATTTATAGCCATTTTTAATGTAATGGCTTTAACAGCTCAACGTAATGGATTATCTGTAGCTTCTGTTGCTAGTAAAATGAGCGTTGTTATTCCTATTATATTTGGCCTATTTTTTTATAACGAAAGTTTGGGTTGGCAAAAAGCATTAGGTATTATATTGGCTTTAGTAGCAGTTTACTTAGCATCCTATAAAACAAAAACTGATCAACGTTTTTCCATAAAAACACTATGGTTGCCTATTGTCTTATTTTTAGGATCAGGTACTATTGATACGTCTATTAAATATATCGAAACGACTTATTTAGCAGACAACGGAATCCCTATTTTTTCAGCTACCATATTTTTTATAGCTGGAGTGATTGGGATTGGCTTGCTTTCCGCGAAAGCGATACAAAAACAATTTACTTTTGACCCTAAAAGCATCGTGTCTGGTATTATTTTGGGTGTGGTTAATTACTATTCAATTTACATGTTATTAAAGGCTTTAAATGCTGAAAATTTTGAAAGCTCGACCATTTTTACGGTTAATAATGTAGCCATAGTCATGCTGACCACCTTAATAGGCTTGTTGATGTTTAAAGAGCGTTTATTAACTAAAAACTGGATTGGTATTGGAATTGCCATACTGTCTATAATATTAGTGACACTATCATAATTTATGGAAAAAGACACTTATAAAACAATTACTAAACCATCTGAAGAAGTCTTATTTAAAGATAAAAATTCCAAGTTTTTTGGGTATGCATTTCCTGTAAAAACAGAAGAAGATGTTAAGCAACATATTGAAGACTTAAAAAAACAACACCATCAAGCAAGACACTGGTGTTACGCCTATCAACTAGGTACAGAAACCTTTGCCTACAGAGCAAATGATGATGGCGAACCAAATAATAGTGCTGGCATGCCTATTTATGGTCAAATACAGTCTTTTGACGTCACTAATGTACTGATTGTTGTTGTTAGATATTTTGGAGGTGTTAAACTTGGTGTTGGAGGCTTAATTAATGCCTACAAAACTGGAGCCCAAATGGCTTTAGAAGCTTCAAAAATTGTAACACGAACCATTAATATTAAATACCTTATTAGTTTTGACTACAAAAACATGAATAAGGTCATGCGTGTTATTAAAGAGAAAAACTTAAAAGTTATCAACCAAAAATTAGAACTAGACTGCCAAATCACGATCTCTGTTAGAAAAAAAGAGGCGCAAACTATTTTTGAAATTTTTGATACAATTTACGAGGTTAAAATCAAAGATTTAGCTATTTAAAGCTTCTAAAAAATATTTAGGAGGTCTAGTAGGTTTTCTAGTTTTCATGTCTAAAAAAGCTAAAACTACGGTTGCTGTACATAAAACTTGTTGCAAATCATTCAGTATAATATATTCAAACTCAACCAGAGCAGTTGGCGCTTTTTTTAACGTAGTTTTTACTGTAATTACATCGTCATAATATGCTGATTTTTTGAAATTTATAGACAACGATACAACTGGTAAACCAAGTCCTTCGTCCTCCATTTTTTTGTAAGAAATTCCTAATTTACGCAACCACTCAATTCTAGCCATTTCTAGATATATTGCGTAATTACCATGGTGTACAATTCCCATTTGATCTGTTTCTGCATATCGTACTCTTATTTCAATTTCATCTTGCATTATGTCCATAGTCTTGATTTTTTTTTGTAGTTTCGAATGGTTGGTTAACATGCACAAAAAAAACTATAAATTCAATAGTAAATGATTTTTTTTTTACGTTTTTTGTTCACATATTTGCCAAGCTAACAATCAGAGTTGTCTTATTGCTATTATAGGGACAAATTAACTAATAAAAAATACTTTTTAAAATTAACATGAGTGTAACTGCGCAAACGGTCTGGAATAATTGTCTCCTTTTTATAAAGGATAATATCCAACCACAAGCATACAAAACTTGGTTTGAACCAATCGTCGCGGTTAAACTAACAGACAATGCATTAAGTATTCAAGTCCCTAGTAAATTTTTTTACGAATGGTTAGAAGAGCATTACGTTAAATTATTAAAAGTCTCTTTAACTAAAGAGTTAGGTGAAACTGCCAAACTAGTTTACATTATAAAAATGGAAAACACGTATGGTAATAAACAACCCTTTACAGAAAAAATTCCGAGTTCAAATAGAAGTGCTGTCAAGTCGCAAAACGTTGACGTACCTTTAAATAATAAAAATCCGGAATTAAGAAATCCATTTATAATTCCTGGAATTAGAAATGTAAAAATTGAATCTCAACTTAATCCAAACTATAATTTTGATAACTTTTTAGAAGGTGATTCAAACCGTTTAGCACGTAGTGCAGGTTTAGCAGTCTCTGCAAAACCAGGTGGAACATCTTTTAATCCCTTATTAATTTTTGGTGGTGTTGGTTTAGGTAAAACACACTTAGCGCACGCTATTGGTGTTGATATAAAAGATAAATACCCAGAAAAAACTGTTTTATATATTTCTGCTGAAAAATTTACGCAACAATATATTGACTCGGTTAAAAAAAACAACCGTAATGACTTTATACACTTTTATCAATTAATAGATGTATTGGTTATTGATGATGTACAGTTTTTATCTGGTAAGTCTGGTACACAAGATGTCTTTTTCCACATTTTTAATCATTTGCATCAAAACGGAAAACAAGTTATTTTAACAAGTGACAAGGCTCCTGTAGATATGCAAGATATTGAGCAACGTTTATTATCAAGATTTAAATGGGGATTATCTGCCGAATTACAAACTCCAGATTTTGAAACACGTGTATCCATATTAAAAAACAAATTATATAGAGATGGTGTAGAAATGCCAGAGGATATAATTGAATATGTTGCTAAAAACATAAAATCTAATATTAGAGAGCTTGAAGGTGCCATTATTTCATTAATAGCGCAATCTTCTTTTAATAAAAAAGAAATTAATATAGAGTTAGCTAGACAGGTTGTCGAGAAGTTTGTTAAAAACACAAAACGTGAAGTTTCAATAGATTATATACAAAAAATAGTATCAGATTATTTCCAAATGGATGTGGATACTTTGCAATCTAAAACTAGAAAACGTCACATTGTACAAGCTAGACAGTTAGCCATGTTTTTTGCTAAAAAGTTTACTAAAGCCTCTTTAGCTAGTATTGGTTCTCAGATAGGAAAACGTGATCACGCTACAGTATTACATGCTTGTAAAACGGTTGATAATTTATCAACTACAGACAAGCAGTTTAGAAAATACGTGGAAGATTTAACGAAAAAACTTTCGGTTTAATTTTATTTTAAATGACTAAAATTTTAATGGTCTGCCTAGGAAACATTTGTCGTTCTCCTTTGGCTGAAGGCATCCTACAATCTAAATTAGATAATCATTTATATTTTGTAGATTCTGCAGGAACAAGCAGTTACCATATAGGTAACAAACCAGACCCTAGATCCATTGCTATTGCAAAGCAAAAAGGTATCGATATTTCCCAACAACAAGCTAGACAATTTGTAAAACAAGATTTTTTAGATTTTGATATTATTTATGCTATGGACAATTCTAACTATAATAATATTATAGCTTTAGCAGAAAATGATATTCAAAAATCAAAAGTAAATCTAATATTAAACGAAAGTCAACCAAATCTAAATTTAGATGTACCAGATCCATACTATGGTGGTGACAGAGGGTTTGAAACTGTATTTAATATGCTTGATGATGCTTGTAATAAAATTAAAATTAGGTTAAAATAAACTATGTTTTATATATTTATAAAATTATGACAAAAGGTAAATTATATTTAATTCCGTGTACACTTGGTGAGTCCAATCCATTTCATGTTTTACCTGCTCAGGTAAAAACGATTATTGATAGTTTGGATACTTTTGTTGTTGAAAACTCCAAAGCAGCTAGAAAGTTTATAAAATCTATAGCTCCTGAAAAACCACAATCTAGCTTAACCCTATTTGAATTAAATAAATTTACCGAAGCTGCAGATTTGCCTAATTTTATACAGCCTTGTTTAGAAGGTAAAACTATTGGTTTAATATCTGATGCTGGTTGTCCTGGAATTGCAGATCCTGGAGCTGACGTTGTTAATTTAGCTCATAAATATGACATCCAAGTTGTACCATTAGTTGGACCATCCTCTATCCTACTTGCTATGATGGCTTCTGGTATGAATGGTCAAAGTTTTGCTTTTAATGGTTATTTACCTATTGATAAAGGAGAGCGTAAAGCAGAATTAAAACGCTTAGAACGTTTAAGTTTTGAACATAACCAGACACAGTCTTTTATTGAAACACCTTACCGAAACAATAAATTATTAGAAGATTTATGTAACACATTAAGCGAAAACACAGAAATTTGCGTGGCGTGTGATATAACATTACCTACTGAGTTTATTAAAACAAAAACAGTAAATCAATGGAAAAAAAATAGTGTTGACCTACATAAAAGACCAACACTATTTATAATACACAAAAGCTTTTAAGCGCTTTCATATTTTACTCTAACCTTTTTAACAGGTTTAATTAACGAGGTATCATAACCCGAAAACTTTTTCATGTAATACTTAATAGTTGCACCATTTGCATCTGCAAAACCAGTTTCGCCATAACTTCTAAGAAATTTTTTAACACTACCTGGACCAGCTAAATGTGCAGCTGCAAGTATACCAGACTCAGTTACCTTCACACCTTTAATAAGTTTTCCTTTAAAACGTTTAATATCCTTACGCAAAACCCATTTATTACGCTGTGTATTTGCTATAAATGCTTTTTCTTGTAATTCCGGATTGTTTAAAAAGAATTGTGGATGATGGATACCTAACACTTTCAAGGTACTTTTCCCAAATTGATATTTACCTAAATAACCAAATTGGTTAACTCTAAAATAATCATTTTGAGACTCTTTAAAACCTAAAGCTTCTTTAAAACCCGTAAATGATTTTCCTAGGTGTGGCGAAAATATTTTTTGTTGATTTATTGCTAAATCCTGATTCTCTAAATCATTAATATCGTATCGCTCAATTAGTTTTGCATTACCTTCTGTTTGATCAAAGACAACTAATACTAATATTGATATTGTAAGTACTATTGATATAAACTTTCCAATATTTTTTTTCATTTGTATTGATTTAAAAGTCTATAAATTAATAAGGGATAGACTTAAATTTCAGCGTGCAAATATACGAAAAAAAATTAAATACTGATAATCAATATGTTAACTTATGTTAAAAGTACAAAAGGTGTCCTTTTACCTTTCCATTGTCATTTAATTGAATTGTAGGAAAAGGAATTTTTATAACGTTTACAAGGTTAAATACTTGTTTTAAAAATGTAGAATTAGTTTTAATTTTGGTTAAGTCCATATCTAAACTTAAATAAAATTGTCTGCTTCGTTTTTGGTTAGTAAATTCTAAATTTTGAAGACTAGCATTACCATACAATAAGCCATCAACACCATAACCTACTGCTACATTTAACCATCTAGGTAATTTTGTGTCTTTAAAAAACGACTGTATGTTGGCACTTAACCAATAGGTTTGTCCATTATAATCTTTAATAATCTCTTCAAGTAAACCTTTACCCAATTTTTCAGGATTTTGATTAGCGTAAGGACTTTGACTAAAAGAGTATTTTAATTGAATGCGTTGTTCATCCCAAAGTAATTCTTGTCCAATATATAAACCTGCTCCAGCTGCATTTGCTGTAAAATCTCCCCAAGAAAAACCCCATTCTTCTGAAAAACCATCTAAAACTTCAACAGCAGTTAAAAAAGAAAAACCTATAGTTGCGCCATATAACAACTGATTTTTTTTGCTAACACCACTCCAATTTAAAGTTTGAGCTCCAAATTTACCAAGTTGATAGGCAGAAAAACTGTGACCTAATTTATCCATTTTAAACCACTCAGAATTATCGTTTGTGGTATGAAATTTTGAACGTTCATAATCTGAATACCATAACGTATTTAAACCAACAATTGACAAAGTGGCCAAACTGGTTTGAGTAATTATTACACCTTGTTTACGTTTTGTATTAAGCGTATCACTAGGTTTAAAAAACGAGTCGTCATCAATTTGCCCTAAAGCTAAAATTGAAGTCAAAAACAGTAATAAAGTGATTATTTTATTCAAAAAAAATTATCTGTTAACACCTTGACTATTAATCCAACGTACATATTCGTTTTTATTGGCATTATGTTGACTTAAGGTTTTAGCAAATTTATGATAACCAAAGTTATGCACATTAGCGACAAAATAATAGTAATCATGAGATTCTGGATTTAGTACAGCATCAATTGCTGATACATCAGGCATTGTTATTGGTCCAGGAGGAATACCAGCATATTTATACGTGTTGTATGGCGAATCAATTTCAAGGTCTTTATATAACACACGTTTTATAATTTGATCAAAATCATTTTCTTTTAACTTTTTAGAAAATATCACAGTAGGATCTGCTTGTAATGGCATTCCTTTTTTTATTCTATTTAAATATACTCCAGCTACTCGTGGTCTTTCGTCAACTTTAGCAGTTTCTTTTTGTACGATGGATGCTATAGTCATAACCTCGTTAACGGATAGGTTTAAAGCTTTACGCTTTGATTGTCTAGTGGTATTCCAAAAACGATAATATTCTTTTAACATACGTTCTCTAAAACCTTCGGCAGACGTATTCCAAAAAAACTCATAACTATTAGGTACATACATATTTAAAACTGTTGCATCAGTAAATTTATGCTCTGTTAAAAAAGTATTATCCGTCATAACAGATAAAAGCTGTAAACTATCCGGTTCAATTTGTTGTGCTATACGACCTGCAAGATTTTGTATACGTTCTTGATTGTTAAAACTTAATTTAATTGGAATATTTTTACTTCTAATTGAGTTTATAATATCATTATTACTCATGTTTTTAGTAATAGCAAAACGTCCCGCTTTTATATTAGTGGTGTATTTTTTTTGCTTTGCTACAGCATCAAAACTGTCAATATCTTTTAACAAAGGGACTAATTGCGCTCTTACTTGATCGTAATTTGCATTGGTTGGAACATATATATAAGCTTTGTCGTTATTAAAAGCAGTATTTTTTTCAAACATGGCTCCATAAATAAAATAAGCAAAATAAGCTGCTACGACTAATCCAATTAAGGCAATAGCTAATAAAATTTTTTTAATGTACATCTGTATTAATCAATTGAAATAAATATTCGTTTTTAAAGTGACCGTTTAAATAATTCCAGTCTTTTTTTAATCCTATTTCCTTAAAGCCTTGACTTTTAAAAAGTGCTAAACTTGCAGTATTATCTTCACTTATATTACAATATAATTGATGTAAATCTAAATGTTTAAAACAATAATTAGTCAATAATTGCAAAGCTTCTTTACCATGCCCTTTTTGTCTATTAGCAGTATCTTTTACTAAAATACCAATACCTGCTCTTCTGTTTTTATAATCAAAATCAAAAATATCTATCATTCCTATTGCATCTTCATCTTTATTACAAATGACCAATCGTAATTGTTTGACTTCGTAAATATCCTTGTGTGCGTGGTCTAAATACTGTTTGATTAGGTATTTGGAATATGGTGTTATCGTGTTGCTAATTTCCCAAATGGATTCATCATTTTCTATTTGGTGTATAAATGACAAATCTTCAGGCTCTAAGGCTCTTAAATTTATATGTTTACCTTGTAATGTTAGCATGTAATTTCGCCTTTAAAAACCTGTTTTGCAGGTCCTATTAACATGACGTTTTTATAAACATTTTCTGTTTTTGTAAAAGACACTTTTAACTGTCCACCTTGTACATTAAGATTTACTGTGGACGCTGTACTTTGACCTGTCTCATGCATGGCTATAGCGACTGCTGTTGCACCTGTACCACAAGATAAGGTTTCATCTTCTACTCCTCTTTCATAGGTTCTTAACGCAAAAGTATCTTCGTTAATTTTTTCAACAAAATTTACATTGCTTCCTGCTTTGTTATAAGGTTGACCATATCTAATTTTTGACCCTTCCGTTTTAACATCAAAATTAACTAAGTCCTCAACAAACTGAACGTGATGTGGCGATCCTGTGTCTAAAAATTGGTATTGTTTAAAGACTTCGATGGTATCAACATCTTTCATTTGCAAATGTATTAAACCATCTGTCAATTTTGCATAATGCAAACCGTCTATCGCTTCAAAAGTGGTCTCATGTTTTACAATCTGCAAAAATTCCGCGAAAGCGACAATACAACGTCCACCATTACCACACATTGTACTTTGGTTTCCGTCTGCGTTGTAATACACCATTTTAAAATCTACAGTTGGGTGATTTTCTAGTAAAATTAGCCCATCTGCTCCTATTCCAAATCTACGATCACATAAAAATGCAACAAGTTTGGTATTATTTTTGTCGAATAAGTTTTGCCTATTATCAATCATGACAAAGTCATTACCTGTTCCTTGATATTTATAAAAAGTCAATGTCATTGGGCTGAAAAATTGAATGACAAATATAAGTTTTTTCAGTTGTTAAAACGTCGTTAAAGTTGAAATAGACATTCAATATTTAATTAATTTTAATCGTTATCTAATAAATCTAAACTAAGTATTTTATGAAGAAGATGTTAACTTTGGTTTTAGTTTCGGTATTAGGAGGTGCAATTACCCTAGGAACATACAAAACCTTTCTTGAAAAAGACAACGCACAAATTGCAACTAACACACTACAGGATAATCCTGTTTTTTTACCTACCAATTATAAAACAACCACAACTGCTTTAGCTGCTAATGATGGTATTAGCTTTACCAATGCTGCAGACAAAACAGTACATGCTGTGGTACACGTTAAAAATGTGGCATTAAATACAGCACAACCTACATTACAAGACCTATTTTATGGTCGTGTACCTCA
Source organism: Olleya sp. UBA1516 (assembly GCF_002323495.1). Classification (NCBI taxonomy): domain Bacteria; kingdom Pseudomonadati; phylum Bacteroidota; class Flavobacteriia; order Flavobacteriales; family Flavobacteriaceae; genus Olleya; species Olleya sp. UBA1516. The sequence continues at coordinate 29,771 of NZ_DCQO01000018.1, read as the reverse complement.
AAAAAGGCAGCTTGGTACTGGTAGTGGTGTAATTATTTCACCTGATGGATACATTATTACTAATAATCATGTAATTGAGGACTCGCAACAATTAAGTGTTACCTTAAATGACAATCGTACCTTAACAGCTAAAATTATTGGTACTGATCCAAAAACAGATATTGCTTTATTAAAAGTTGAAAGTGACGAGCAGTTACCTTATACAACGTTTGGTGATAGTGATACTGCTAAAATTGGCGAATGGGTTTTAGCTGTTGGTAATCCGTTTAACTTAACATCCACAGTTACTGCAGGTATTATTAGTGCTAAATCTAGAGATTTAAGTGGACAAAGCACACAGTCTTTTATCCAAACAGATGCTGCTGTTAATCCAGGAAACTCTGGAGGAGCCTTAGTTAATACTGCTGGAGAATTGATTGGTATTAATACAGCAATTACTTCTCAAACAGGATCTTATATTGGTTACTCTTTTGCTGTACCTAGTAATATTGCTAAAAAAGTAGTACAAGATATTATGGAGTTTGGTAATGTCCAAAATGGTATTTTGGGAGTTATTGGAGGATCATTAAATAGTACGTATGCAGAAAAATTAGGTGTGGCAGAAACCGAAGGGTTTTACGTGGATGATGTTGAGGAAGACACTGGAGCTGCTGAAGCTGGTATTAAAAGTGGTGATATTATTAAAATGATTGATAATATTAAAATTAAAAAATTCTCTGATTTAAGAGGCTTTTTGGATGCCAAACGTCCTAATGATGTTGTTAACGTAACTTTATTACGTGATGGACAAACTAAGGAGGTTGCTGTTACTTTACTAAAAAACAACACCTATATTTTACCTGTTATTGGTGTTATTAAAAATGCAAAACCAGAAGACTTAAAAAAATACAAAACTAAAAATGGTGTAAAAATCACTAAAGTAAATGGTACCTATGGTCAATATTTACAAAGGGAAGGTATTGAAGCTGGTAACATAATTACTGCCATTAATAACGTAAAAGTAAATACTATTGAAGATGTTGATGACGTTTTAAAAAACAGAGACACGTATCAACCATTAAGCATCGAGCTAATAAACTCCAAAGGAGAGAAAAACAGATATGGTTTAAGATAATTAATTATCCAACCTAAATAGAAAGCACTTAATTAGTAAAATTAAGTGCTTTTATTTTTTTATACTTTTTCCTTTACGAAATCGTTTGAAATCAATACTTTTGCCGAAAATTTACATAATAAATTAACAACACACACTAAATAATTTAAAATGTCCATTAACGAAACTTACGAAAACGAATTAGCGTTTCAAGCAGACAGAAGACGAGCTACCGTAGAATTTATTAAAATTGTTAGCGATTTATGGTATGACAAATCTATCGAATTGGTGATTTTTAGAAACCAATTAATTGACAGAAATGTATCCGAAATCTTAAACCTGCATGAATATGCTGGCGAGTTTGTACAAAAACCAATCTCAATTTTTGATTCTGTAGAGATTGCTCAGGCTATCAAAACTTTAGATGTACCTCCTGCTAAATTAGATATTGGTAAATTAACGTATGAGTATCATTTAGAAGAAAAAAAATACAGCAATGCTTTAGCTTTTGTATCTAACAAGCTTAAAGGTGCTAGTAAAACTAAAGATATCACACCTAAAGATGTAGTACTTTATGGATTTGGTCGTATTGGTCGTTTAGTAGCTAGAGAGCTTATGACACGTACTGGTAAAGGAAGTCAATTACGTTTACGTGCTATAGTAACACGTGGTAAATTAGATGCTACTGTATTAGAAAAACGTGCAGCTTTATTACGTAACGACTCTGTACATGGTGATTTTTCTGGTACTGTCACTACAGATATCAAAAATGAAGCTTTAATTATTAATGGGACAACTGTAAAGATAATTAATGCTAACCAACCAGAAGACATCGATTATACCAAATATGGGATTAACAATGCACTAATCATTGACAACACAGGTGTATTTAGAGATAAAGAAGCATTAACAAGATTAAAAAATTCTCCAGGTGCTGATAAAGTATTATTAACTGCTCCAGGAAAAGGAATTCCTAATATTGTTTATGGTGTTAACCATCTAGAAAATGATCCTGATAAAATAGACATCTTCTCTGCTGCCTCTTGCACAACAAATGCGATTACTCCTGTTTTAAAAGCAATGGAAGATACCTATGGTGTAAAAAGCGGACACCTAGAAACGATACACGCTTACACAAACGATCAAAACTTAGTAGACAACTTCCACAGTAAATACCGTCGTGGTCGTGCTGCTGGTTTAAACATGGTAATAACCGAAACTGGAGCTGGTCAAGCGGTTTCTAAAGCATTACCAAGCTTTGAAGGTAAGTTAACCTCTAACGCTATTCGTGTACCTGTACCAAATGGGTCTTTAGCCATTTTAAATTTAGAACTAAGCTCTAAAGCTAGTATTGATAGTATTAATGCAACATTAAAAAAATATGCATTAGAAGGCGACTTAGTTGAGCAAATTAAATACGAAATGAGTGACGAGCTAGTGTCTACAGACATAATAGGTAGCTCTGCACCTTCTATTTACGACAGCAAAGCAACCATTGTTAGAAAAGATGGAAAAAATGCAATACTATATGTATGGTATGATAATGAGTATGGTTACAGCCACCAAGTAATTAGATTAGCTAAGCATATTGCTAAAGTAAGACGTTTTACATACTACTAACATCCAAATTTTAATTACAAACGTATATATAAAAGCCTCGCAATTGTGAGGCTTTTTGTTATATTTAAGCCTTATAGCAAACCTTTTTTTTATATTTTCGCAAAGACGAAAGACAACAAACACAATACAATGCGTAAAACAAATTTTCTATTAGCAGCTTTTTTCCTATTACTTTTTACTTTTACTGCTACTGCACAAACTGAAACCGAAGAAGAAGATGACAAACTATCATTAGATTCGGGAACTTTAGAAAACCAATTTGAATATCTAACAAAAAGATCAAACAACTGGAGAGATGCACGTGGACAGTCTTATGAAGTTATTAGAAACGAATGGATTGAAAAAATTAAATCGCATACTTTAGATTCGCTGAAAGCACTAAAAAAAGAATTATTAGATACTCAAAATAAAGTAGCTTCTCAAAGTCAAGAAGTAACGCAATTAAAAAGTAGCTTAAGCCATACAAAAACCAACTTAGAAGAAACAAACCAAGAAAAAGACAGCATGTCTCTATTTGGATTACAAATGAGTAAAGTTGGATACAACACATTACTATGGTCAATCATTGCAGGATTACTAGCCTTTCTATTTTTCTTTATCTATAAATTTAAAAACAGTAATGCTGTAACTAAAGAAGCTAAATTAAGATTGGAAGAAACCGAAGAAGAGTTTGAAGAACATAGACGTAATGCCTTAGAGCGTGAACAAAAAGTAAGACGCCAACTTCAAGACGAACTTAATAAACATCGCAATAGCTAGTCTTAAACTATTAATCGCAATAAAAATCAAAAATCTTTAAACTTATATTTACAGATTTTTTTTTTATACTTAAAATTCAAATAACTGTATAATGCAAAGCAATGTATTCAGTAAAAAACAAATACTTTAACAATAATAGCGCTTTCGCGGAAATTAAGCCAGTGAGTAACTACTAAATTTAACAGTCATATAGACTCTAAAATAATAGCCTTAGTACACTATAATTAATCAAAGTGAATTATAAAAACATGCCTAGAATAAGACTGTTATAAACTCAATATATAGAGTTAATTCAAAAAAAAGTGCAATCTAATAGATTGCACTTTTTTATAATTTAATAATCTTAAGATTATAATCCTCCCCATTCTTTTAAAGAGTCTGTATTCATCTTAATATAATCCGCATTACCTGCTTTTTCAGCAAGTGCTAAAGACGCTTTAGCAGCTTTAATAGCTCCTTTTTTATCTCCTGCTTTTGCATTAATTAAAGACTGTTGACGTAACACCCAAAACTTAGGAGCATCTTTATACATATCTACTGCAGTATTCATCCAAATTACAGCTTGATTGATATCCTTACCTGACTCAAAATAGTAACGTGCTGCAGCATAATAATCATCTGCACTAGGACCATTCATTGTTTTAGCAATAGCGTCAGTAACTACTTTATCTGTTGCAACCTCAAATTTTACAGCTACATAAGCTTTTTCCCACATAATTCCTAAAACAGCAGAATCATTTGTTAAGTCATCAAATGACATAGTAAACGTTTCGATATCCATAGGTAAAGTATATACTTCTGCAGATATTTTAGCTGCTACTTTTGATTCATCTAAAGTTTTTGGTGCTCCCCAATTATTAGTATCGTTGTAAAATATAACGTCCCAACTAGCTGCATTTGGTGTTGTAAATACTGCGTAAGACCCAGCTTTTAAAGCTTGACCACCAACAGTTACATCTCCACTAAAAGTTATAATAGTATTTTTATTTGCTCCTGTTCTCCATAATTGTCCAAAAGGCACTAAGTTTCCAAAAACTTCACGACCTCTCATTGACGGTCTAGAATATTCTAATGTAACATCTGTAAGACCAACTTTTTGTTCAATCTTTTGAAACGGACTAGGTTGAGGCGTCTCAATTTGTGCATTAACAGCAAATGATACTGTTAGCAACATAATTAATGTAAATAATTTTTTCATGGTTATATTTTTTGATTTTAATTAACGTAAAATTAAGCATAAGTATAACCTTGTTTGTTAATAAAACCTTAAAAAAAGAGTAATCTATTTTTAAAATCAAACAATTAATCGTAATATTGCGATGTACAAATATGCGAACATTATGGGATTAATTAAAACCGAAAAATTTTCAGAATCACAAAACCAAATTGCACTTTTTGCAAAAGCATTTGGACATCCTGCTAGAGTAGCCATTATACAACATTTGTTTAAAATTAATGCTTGTGTATGTGGTGATTTGGTTGAAGAAATTGGATTAGCACAACCCACTATATCTCAACATTTAAAAGAATTAAAAAACCTAGGTTTAATACAAGGTACTATTGAAGGCACCAGCGTTTGCTATTGTATAGACAAGGACAATTGGACAGCCATGAAAACACTTTTAAATGGCTTTTTTGACAACAATTTAGACAGCAACTCGTGTTGCTAAAAACAAAATATTAATCATAATAACACATTAAATTATGACACTTTCAGAAATTAAAAAACACTTATCTCAATTAGAAACTATTTCTTTCACACTGCCTGATGGTAGTTTAGTTCCAAACCATTTTCATGTTACTGAAGTTGGACAAGTCTCTAAACACTTTATTGATTGTGGCGGAACTGTAAGACAAGAAAAAAAAGTAAGTTTTCAACTTTGGAATGCAGATGACTATGACCACAGGTTACATCCTGAAAAATTAGCTAAAATTATAGCGCTATCAGAAGATATTTTTAACCTAGAAGGTTTAGATATTGAAGTGGAATATCAAGGAGAACAAACCATTCAAAAATTTGGATTAGAATTTAAAAACAATACTTTTCAACTTACATCACTAGTAACGGATTGTCTTGCAAAAGATAAATGTGGTATTCCGAAACCAAAACAAAAACTACAATTTTCAGACATGCAAGCAGGAGACTCTTGTGCTCCAGGATCAGGTTGTTGCTAAAAGTTACTTTGTACCTATAAGTAAAAACCAATTTTGTAAAAGCGCAAGCATGTTATAAAGATAGCTTGTCTGCAAGAGTTACAACGGTTGAAACCGCAGTAAACAAATAGAAATACAGGAATAATAACCACTCACCTATTGGTCGTTTTTTAGCAATAAAAAACGACCAATTTTTATTTTAGGCTTCTCCAATTGCACATTTAAAAAAAAGTATATTCCTACGTTGCAGAAGTTAGTGTTTATATACCAAAACAATTTAAAGGACAAATCGCTAAAGACTACCTGATTTAAACAACTAATTAATCGTTTTTGACTAACATACACAAAGTCATGTTAAATTTTGTTTAACAATAACTAAACATCGTTAAACATTTTGTATCTTTATGCTACCAAATTTTTATAGGATGGCAAAAAAGAAAAACATAAGTAGTAACGACATCATTTCATTTTACATGGATTATGTCCTAGAACATAACGAGCAACCAAAATCAGTATACGCATTTGCGAAGCATAATAATTTTGAGGAATCTAAATTTTATGAACACTTCGGAACATTTGATGCGATAGAAAAAGGCATCTTCAAAGCCTTTTTTGACAATACACATAACGCCTTAGAGGCTAGTAACGATTACGCACACTTTGAGCCAAGAAACAAATTACTAAGTTTTTACTTTACCTTTTTTGAAAATCTTACTGCTAACAGAAGTTATGTAATATATGCTTTGCACAAACACAAAAACAGCTTAAAAGGTTTTTCTGCTTTATCTGAGCTTAAAGCAAGTTTTACTCACTACATAAAAGATTTAGGAATCGAGCTTATTGATGTTAAGCAAGAACAGCTAAATAAAATTCAAGACAAAGGGCTTACAGAATCTGCCTGGTTACAATTATTGTTAACCATGAAATTTTGGATGGATGATACTTCGGCTTCATTTGAAAAAACAGACATTTTTATCGAAAAATCTGTAAACACAAGTTTTGATGTATTAAATGTAATGCCTTTAAAAAGTATCATTGACTTTGGAAAATTCATCTTTAAAGAAAAAGTAAAGATGAGTTAATTAAAACATTTTCCTGTGCGAGTGTTTTTGAGGTACTAAAAAATGTATCAATAACAACTAAAACCCAAAACTATTGAAAACGATAGACAAAATACCAACTTCAAAAATATCTAGAGCGACTAAATTAGTCTCTACTGGAGCAAAAGTTGGTGTAAATTATTTAAAATATTATGGTGACAAAATCACCAAAACTGAAGCCGAAGCTAAAGCGAGACTTAACGAAAACAATGCTGAAGACATCTATGATGGTTTAAAGCAATTAAAAGGTAGTGCGCTAAAAGTAGCACAAATGCTAAGCATGGAAAAAAGTATTTTACCCCAAGCTTATGTAGAGAAGTTTTCGTTGGCACAGTTTTCTGTCCCACCACTTTCGGCACCTTTAGTTAGTAAAACGTTTAAAAAATATTTCGGTAAATTACCAAGCCAAATTTACGACACCTTTAATCTAAATTCTGTAAATGCAGCCAGTATTGGACAAGTGCATTTAGCCGAAAAGGATGGGAAAAAACTTGCTGTGAAAATTCAATATCCAGGTGTTGCAGATAGCATTGCTAGCGATTTGGCTATGGTAAAACCTATTGCCATAAAAATGTTTAATATTAAAGGAAAGGACTCTGATAAATACTTTCAAGAAGTAGAAAACAAATTAGTAGAAGAAACTAACTATATTTTAGAAGTTGAGCAAAGTAAAGCTATTGTTGCAGCTTGTAAGCACATCCCTAATTTAAAGTTTCCAAACTATTACGAAGCATTATCTTCCGAGCGTATTATAACTATGGATTGGATGGAAGGCGAACACCTTTCTGAATTTACTGCATATAACGCAGATCAAAACAAAGCAAACCAATTAGGTCAAGCGCTTTGGGATTTTTATATGTACCAAATGCATGTGATTAAAAAAGTACATGCAGATCCACATCCTGGAAATTTTTTAGTCTCTAAAACTGGCGATTTAATTGCGTTAGATTTTGGATGTATGAAAGAAGTACCACAAGATTTTTATGTGCCTTATTTTGAATTAGCAAAACCAGAAGTAATCAATAATAAAGACGCTTTTACTGCTAAAATGTACGAGTTAGAAATTTTAAGAGAAGAAGACACTCAAGAAGAATTAGATTTTTTCTCGGCAATGTTTCATGAGTTATTAAGCTTATTTACAAAGCCTTTTCATGAGGATACTTTTGATTTTTCTGATCCAGAATTTTTTAATGCTATTTCAGAAATGGGACAACGTTACAGCAAAAGCACAGAGTTAAGAAAAATGAATGGTAATAGAGGTTCTAAGCACTTTATTTACATAAACAGAACCTTCTTTGGTTTGTATAATTTAATGTTTGATTTAAAAGCAAAAGGCGTTCAAATAAATAATTACAAAACGTTATAAATGGCTTATTTTAATTTAAAACAGATTCAGGAATTAGAACATTTATATAAAATTAATTTAATTAATAGTTGCTCTGGTTTTAAAAGCGCTAATTTAATTGGCACAAAATCTGCCGAAGGACAAGAAAATGTAGCTGTATTTAGCTCGGTGACACACATTGGAAGCAACCCACCTTTATTGGGCTTTTTTTGCAGACCAACAACAGTAACACGTCACACGTATGACAATATCAAAAACACAGGTGTTTATACTATAAATCACATTGATTTAGAAAGTTTTGAAGACGCGCATCATACATCTGCCAAATACGATCAATCGATATCCGAATTTGATAAAACAGATTTAGAACCAGAATACAAAGATAATTGTGCAGCACCATTTGTTAAAGGCGCTCCAATTCAATTAGAAATGAAATTTGTTGAAGAATACCTAATCAAAGCAAATGACACCATTTTAGTAATCGGAGAAATACAAGGCTTACATATTAATGGGGATTTATTAGAAAACGATGGATTTATAAACCTATCCAAAGCAAATATTGCTGCTATTAACGGATTGGATGGATACACAATCCCTAAATTAGAAAAACGCTTAGATTACCAAAGACCAAAAAAATAAATAAAAAGAAGAAAATAGTTTGAAATAAAAACAAACTATTTCAGATAGAAAGTCCCAAATTTCGACACAGTCGAAATCATCAATTTGGAGAAATAGAGAGTGAAGAAACGTAACTGCGAAGCAAAGCTTCAAGCATGAAGTTTCGAAAACGAATGTTCCGTAGGAATTTCCTCAAATTGATTTGAATTTTTGGTTCGTTTTGTTTCAAGACAAAATGAACAGAAATAAATAAAATTACATAAACTAAAATCAAACCCATGAGAATATTAGTAACAGGAGCAACAGGTTACATTGGTAAGCGCATTATCCCGTTACTATTAGAGCAAGGTCACACTGTAGTTTGTGCTGTTAGAGGTAAATTACGTACAGAACGTAAATATTCTGAAGAAGAAAATTTACACGTGATTGAAGCCGACTTTCTTAAACCAGAAACCTTAAATAATATTCCAAAGGATATTGATGCTGCTTATTATTTGATTCATTCCATGTCAAATTCTGTAGATCAATTCCATCAAATGGAAGAAGATTGCGCAGTAAATTTCAAAAATTATATTGAAACCACAAGTGTCAAACAAGTCATATATTTAAGCGGAATTACCAACGATACCAAATTATCAAAACACTTATTATCTAGAAAAAATGTCGAAACCACATTACAATCAAATCACTATGGTCTAACGGTTTTTAAAGCCGGAATTATAGTTGGCTCTGGTAGTGCTAGTTTTGAAATTATAAGAGATTTGGTAGAAAAACTACCAGTAATGATTGCTCCTAAATGGCTAAATACAAAAACGCAACCCATTGGTGTACGCGACGTTTTAGCGTTTTTGACTAAAGGTTTAGGTAAAACTGAATTGTACAACACATCTTACGATATTTTTGGTCCAGAAGTTATGACATACAAGCAAATGTTATTAAAATTTGCTGAAGCCAGAAAATTAAAACGCTACATATTAACCGTACCAATAATGACACCAAAACTATCTAGTTATTGGTTATACTTTGTAACATCTACATCCTATAAATTAGCGTCATCGCTAGTAAATAGTATGGGAATTGAAATTATAGGCGAAAAAAGTAATATTAATAAATTATTAGACGTCAACCCAATGTCGTATCAAAAAGCTGTAGAATTAGCTTTTGTCAAAATTGAAGGCAACGATATTATCTCAAGTTGGAAAGATGCACTTATTAATAGCCGATTTAAAAAACGAGCATCCACACAATATTTAAAAGTCCCAAAACACGGTTGTTTTACAGACATCAAAGAGCGCCAAGTTAATGACGAACAACGTACACTTGAAAAAATATGGGCTATTGGTGGAGAAAACGGTTGGTATTATGGTACGGTTTTATGGAAGATCAGAGGGTTTTTAGATAAACTAGTTGGTGGTATTGGTTTACGTCGTGGACGTACTAACAAAACAAAAATTAAGACTGGAGATGCCTTAGATTTTTGGCGTGTCCTTTTAGCTGATAAAGACGAAAAACGTCTAATCTTATTTGCCGAAATGAAATTACCCGGAGAAGCTTGGCTAGAGTTTAGAGTTGCAAAAGGTAAGGTTTACCAGCGCGCCACTTTTAGACCACGTGGTTTAGCCGGACGCTTGTATTGGTATAGCGTACTTCCCTTTCATGGTTTTATATTTAAAGGGATGATTAACAAATTAGCCAATGCCTAAAAACATTAAAAAACAAAACCTTCCAACCAAAACATGCCCAACCTGCCAATTATCTTTTACTTGGCGTAAAAAATGGGAAAAGAGTTGGAATGACGTAAAATATTGTAGTGAAAAATGCAGACGAAACAAAACAAAAACAGCTTAGTTTGGTTTAAAAACGACTTAAGAACTCAAGATAATATTGCGCTTAAAAAAGCAATAGAAAACAGTAAATCTACTATTGCTGTCTACTGTTTTGACTCAAGACAATTTAAATTATCTCCCTTTGGATTTAAAAAGACAGAAAACTTTAGAGGGCAGTTTTTAATTGAAACTATAACAGATTTAAAGCAGCAACTTAAACACCTTAATATTCCGTTGTTCGTTTACACGGAAACTCCAGAACATGCTATCCAAAATTTAGTTAAGCTACATAATATTTCGGCTATTTATCTTCAAAAAGAATGGACAGACGAAGAAGTTTCTACTATCAATTTAGTAAAAAACACCCTTTCTGATGACGTTTCTTTTATTGAAACTTATGACCAGTTTTTATACCATCCGGAAGATATTCCGTTTAAAACGGAAGCATTGCCAAATGTGTTCACGCAATTTAGAAAACAGTGTGAAAAACTGAGTGCTATCAGACCTTTAAACGTAACTAATTCAGCTACAGCTGAAAACTTCAACATAACAAACAACACAACTATTCCGACTTTAAAAGATTTAGGATTAGATGCTGTAACACAACATCCTAATAACGCCTTTCCTTTTAAAGGAGGAGAAACCGAGGCTTCAAGACGCTTAAACAATTATTTTTTCGAAACCAAAAAACTCGGCTTTTACAAAAAAACTAGAAACGGATTAATTGGGACGGACTTTAGTAGCAAGTTTTCGCCATGGTTAGCAAACGGAAGTTTATCTGCAAAACAAATTTATTACCAAGTCAAACGTTTTGAAAACGAGCATGTAAAAAATGAATCTACTTATTGGCTAATTTTTGAATTGATTTGGCGTGACTATTTTAAATACGTCTCCTTAAAACACGGTAATCAACTGTTTAAAATAGGTGGTATTTTAAATAAACAATACGATTGGTCTACAAACCAAACAAAACTTAAACAATGGATTGACGGTAACACTGCAGAACCTTTTGTTAATGCCAATATGATTGAACTAAAAAAAACAGGTTGGATGAGTAATCGTGGAAGACAAAATGTTGCCAGTTATTTTGCAAAATCTTTAGAATTAGATTGGCGAATTGGAGCTAGTTATTTTGAAAGTATGCTTATAGATTATGACGTACACAGCAACTACGGAAACTGGATGTACGTTGCAGGCGTTGGAAACGATCCAAGAGACAGAAAGTTTAATGTAAAACTACAATCAGAACGCTATGATCCAAACGGAAATTATCAGCGTTTATGGCTACAAGACACCCTTTTTTAACTCACGTCAGTTAAAAAAATTGATAATCCCGTAACACACTCTTTCCTTTAGCTAAAGGACGATGGGATTTTCTTTAGAAAACTCGGAAGGTTTGACTAAAAAAAGCGAAGCACTTTAAAAATAGATAACAAGATTAAACAAACACTTCGACTGCGCTCAGTAAGACATAAAATAGGAAGTACAACACTATTGTCTGTTTAAGCGCAACCGAAAACAATGACATAACAAAACAACCAACCATTGAAAACATTAAGAATAATATTAGGCGATCAACTAAATAGTAAACACAGCTGGTACAAAGACTGTCCAGAAAACACAGTGTATTGCCTATTTGAAATGCGTCAGGAAACAGATTACGTAACTCATCATATCCAAAAAGTGATTGGCTTTTTTGCTGCCATGCGCGATTTTAGCCAACATTTAAAAGACCAAGGTTTTACCGTTCAATATTTTAAACTAGACGACACTAAAAACACTCAAAATTTAACGGACAACCTTAAGTTATTAATAGAAGAACATAATATTACTAAATTTGAATATCAATTACCTGACGAATACAGATTAGACGATCAATTGTCTACTTTTTGTAACACTTTAGATATTGATACAGAAGCTTTTTCAACAGAACATTTTTATACAAAACGTCAAGATTTAAAACAGTTTTTTAAAGGTAAAAAGCAATACCTAATGGAAAATTTTTATCGTGACATGCGCAAAAAGCACGATGTTTTAATGGTTGCAGAACAACCTGAAGGTGGCAAATGGAATTACGATAAAAGCAATAGAAATAAATGGAAAGCCGAACATCCAATTCCGCCTTACAAATATTTCAAAAACGATATTGAAGATATTGTATCACTGATAGAAAAAGAAAACATTAAAACCATAGGCACTTTAGACACCAAAACTTTTAGTTATCCAATAAACAGACAGCAAGCGCTTGAACAGCTAAAATATTTTTGCGAAGTATTGCTGATTCATTTTGGAGATTATCAAGATGCCATGCACACAGACCAAGTCTATTTATTTCATTCTAGATTGTCTTTTGCAATGAATCTAAAATTAATTTCGCCTAAAAACATAGTCGATACAGTCCTTAATTATTGGCGCAAACATGGCGAGGATATTAATATTAGCCAAGTAGAAGGTTTTATAAGACAAATTTTAGGGTGGAGAGAATATATGCGTGGCATGTACTGGGCATTAATGCCAGAATATAAAACACTAAATTATCTTGAAAACAATAACAATTTACCGGATTTTTATTGGACAGGAAACACAAAAATGAATTGCCTTAAACAATCCATTACCAATAGTTTAGACAATGGATACGCACACCACATCCAACGTCTTATGGTTACAGGTAATTTTGCATTGTTAGCACAAATTAATCCTGACCAAGTGGACGCTTGGTATTTGGGTATTTATGTGGATGCTGTGGAGTGGGTCCAACTTCCTAACACCAGAGGGATGAGTCAATTTGCAGATGGCGGAAAAATAGCCACAAAACCTTACGTATCTAGCGGAAGTTACATACATAAAATGGGTAATTATTGTGATAGTTGCCATTATAATAAAAAAGAAAAACTGGGTAACAAAGCCTGTCCATTTAACAGTTTATATTGGAATTTTCTTGATGATAAGCGCAAACAATTAGGTGACAATTTTAGAATGAAAATGATGTACAGCCTATTAGATAAAATGGAAGCCAAACAATTAAGTAACCTAAAAGAAAGAGCACAGCAAATTATTGAAAATCCTGATAATTTTTAAAAACATCTAGATACAATTTTTAGTAAAAACTAAAAACCTCTCGATGTGACGTTACCGCAAAACACGCAGATAAAAAAGAAAACAATTAAAATGAAACAAAACCTAAGCATAGTTTGGCTAAAACGTGACCTTCGATTAAAAGATAACGAAGCCATTACCAATGCTTTAAACTCAGGACAAAGCACACTCCTACTCTACACTTTTGAAGATTTTTTGTTACAAGACAAACACTACAGCCAACGTCATTGGGATTTTGTAAAACAATCTTTACAGGATTTAAATAGTCAATTAAAACCGTACAACACCAAGATATTGGTTGTCCAAAATAACATCCAAAAGGTTATTAAAACCATCAACACTACGTATAATGTCACACACATATTTTCTCATAAAGAAACCGGTATTTTGTCTACGTTTAAACGGGATATCGCTTTCGCGGAATTTTCAGCCAAAAACACTATTGTTTGGTTAGAAAATGACAATAATGGTGTGCAACGTGGACTAACCAACAGAAAAACATGGTATCAGAATTGGGATAATTATATGATGCAAGCCGAGTTTCTGTTTCAACCGAAACCAAATCAATTACTAAACATAAATCAAATTGAAACTCTTGAATCGGAACTAAACACAATTTCCGTGAAAACGGACTACACAAAAAAATTTCAAAAAGGAGGCACAACTACAGGTTTAAAATACATGCAATCGTTTTACAACGGACGCTATCATAATTACATGTACCACATTTCAAAACCATTAGATGCTAGAACGGGTTGCAGCAGGCTGTCACCTTACATAGCTTGGGGAAATCTATCCATAAAACAAGTTATTAATGGCGCCTCAGACGTTGTAAAGCACACCAGATACAAACGTCACTTAAATGCATTTGTATCAAGATTACGCTGGCAAGCGCACTTTATCCAAAAGTTTGAGATGGAACATCTTATGGAATTTAAAAGTGTAAACAAAGGGTATCATCAACTTAATAAACCTGTAAACTTAAACTATCAAGAGGCTTGGAAAAATGGACAAACCGGATTTCCGTTAGTAGATGCGTGCATGCGATGCTTAAAAGAAACAGGGTATTTAAATTTTAGAATGCGAGCATTAGTAGTCTCATTTTTTACACATAATTTATGGCAACCTTGGCAGGATATGAGCGAGCATCTGGCAAGTTTATTTTTAGACTTTGAACCAGGCATACATTATCCGCAAATACAAATGCAAGCAGGAGAAACCGGAATTAACACCTTACGTATTTATAATCCATTAAAAAATAGTATCGAACATGATCCTGATGGTAAATTTATAAAACAATGGGTTCCGGAATTGGCTTGTTTAGAAGCGCCATTTATTCATAATCCTAGCGAAATGTCATATTTTGATCAACAACTGACAGGCTTTCAGCTTGGCACAGATTATCCTTATCCAATAATTGACGAGAAACAAACTAGAACTTTTGCTAGTGACACGTTATGGAGCATGAAAGACAATGATTTGATAAAAAAAGAAAGTTATCGTATCTTAAAACGACATACCTTAAGTGACCGTAATAAATTACTTCGCAATCAATAAGTTACTTCTATTTAGGGATAATTAAATTCAATATGTTAAATATTGTTTAACATTAACTTAAAAAGGTTAAACATTTTGTATATTTGAGTATAATTAAACGGAAAACAACTTTTGTTACTAAATACAACACATACTAATAAGGAAAACAACAAACTAATTGATGACATCGTTGGTAAGCCTTTTAGTCTTATACAATCTATTAAGATGAGAGGTGTAGGATCAAAAAGAATGATTGTTGACGAAGTTAGTCCTAATATGGCATCAATTTTGAATACTGTTAGTGATACTAATTATGGGAATATAGAGTTAAGACCAATTGGTATACTAATACACATTACAAAAGGCTTGAAAAATTTTACTTGGGCCATACCCTATTACCAATTAGTAGTGTATAAAACAAATGGATCTAGTATTCACTCTAACGGAAAATTTATTCATTTTAGAAATAATAAAACCTTTAAAGAGAATAAAAAGTTTTTTGATAAATTAATGAATGAGAAGATAAAATATGACGAACAATTTAATTTTTCGCCACTTTAAATGACAAAAGAATTTACAATTGAAGAACTAGATCGCATTATTGAAATGGCATGGGAAGATCGTACACCTTTTGATGCTATAACATTTCAATTTGGGTTAAAAGAGCAAGACGTTATTACCTTGATGCGTCGTGAAATGAAACCTAGTAGTTTTAGATTATGGAGAGCCAGAGTACAAGGTAGAAATACAAAACACAGCAAAAAAAGAGTGTTTGAGGATGGACGTTTTAAATGCTCAAGACAAAAACAAATTACTCACAATAAAATATCTAAACGTTAGATATTTACAAAAACTGCTTTGATTTGGCTTGATTGACCAAATACAGCATATAAAAAGATAAAATGATTAAACAAGACATAATGCCAGCCCTAAACCATCAAGACCTTAATGGTATTGACTATCAAGACATTGGAGACGATCACATGTACACAGGTCTTGAAACACCTATGAAGCGTGACGCTTTCAAGTTTTCTGATGAAGTAAAGAAAGAAAAAATTGCTATACTTTTTGAAGAAATAATGGATGTTATGGGTTTAGATTTAACAGATGATTCATTAAAAGGCACTCCAAAAAGAGTGGCTAAAATGTACATTGATGAAATATTTTCTGGATTAAACCCTCAAAATAAGCCAAAAATTGCGTTATTTGACAATAAATACAAATACAATCAAATGTTGGTGGAGAAAAACATTACTTTCTACTCCAATTGCGAGCATCACTTTGTACCCATTATAGGTAAAGCTCATGTAGCTTATATTTCTTCAGGGAAAGTTATAGGCTTATCAAAATTAAACAGAATTGTACAGTATTTCGCTAAACGTCCTCAGGTACAAGAACGCTTAACAAACCAAATAGCAGAAGAGCTAAAAGCCGCATTGCAAACTGATGATGTTGCTGTTATAATTGATGCCAAACACTTATGTGTATCGTCACGAGGCATTAAAGATGAAACTTCTGCAACAGTGACGACTTTTTATGGTGGAAAATTTAATACGCCAGAAAAAATAGCCGAATTACAAAATTATTTAAAAGAGTAGCATTATGAGTATCGTAGAAAAAGCAATAGAGTTTACAGAAAAAAAGCACAAGTTTATTACAACAAGTGATCGTATTCTTGCGTCAAGAGAAGCTAAAGATTTAATACTTGGTGTGAATGAGCTTTACAAAGAAAACAAAGATCCTAAGTTAATGGATATTATGAAAGATTTGACTGCTATCAAACAAAAGATTGAAAAACGATTAAAAGGAAGACCGTCTGCTGCATAAGCACTAGATTATAATCCAAATGACATATTAAGTGGTATTAATTAATAGGAGCAATCTTATTGATACCACTTTTTTTATACCTAAAAATCAAAAAAAAGCCATGAAAAATTTAGTAATTATAGGAGGAAGTAAAGGTATTGGTAAAGCCATTACACAAACTTTTTTAAACACGCACAAGGTAATAAACATAAGTCGCACTAAACCTGACTTTGAGCATGATAACCTTACACATCATAATTGTGACATACTAACTGAAGCCTTGCCTGATATAGAAGCAGTGGACACACTAATTTATTGTCCAGGAAGTATTAATCTTAAACCTATAGGTAGACTAAAATTAGATGATTTTAGAGCAGATTTTGAAATTAACGTCATTGGTGCAGTTAAAGCAATACAAAAGTACATTGACCCTTTAAAAAAAGGAAACAATCCGTCCATTGTATTATTTAGTACTGTCGCTGCAAAATTAGGTATGCCTTTTCATGCTAGCGTTGCTGCCTCTAAAAGTGCAATAGAAGGACTAGTTAAATCTGTAGGAGCAGAAATGGCTCCAACAATTAGGATTAACGCTATTGCACCAACGGTTACAGACACTCAATTAGCCTCTAA
Organism: Olleya sp. UBA1516; assembly: GCF_002323495.1. Lineage (NCBI taxonomy): Bacteria > Pseudomonadati > Bacteroidota > Flavobacteriia > Flavobacteriales > Flavobacteriaceae > Olleya > Olleya sp. UBA1516. The sequence goes on along the minus strand of NZ_DCQO01000018.1, from coordinate 12,188 downwards.
ACTATTACGTAATGAGAAAATGATTGAGAATATAACAGATAGGCATCCTCTTAAAAAGTTTTTAAATCCTCAAGAAGTAGCAGATATGGCCCAATTTTTAACCTCAGAAAAAGCGTTATCAATCTCTGGTCAAGTCTTTGAAATGGATTGCGGTATAGTAAGTTTTAAAATCTAATAGCATGAATCCATTTAAAGCATTTGTTGCTACTTTTTTTTCTAGAAGTAATCCTAAAATTGATTTAAAAAATCTACCAAGCATCTACGATATTAAAATTAATAGTTTGCAAGGACAACCAATTAATTTAAGTGCTTTTAAAGGCAAGCACATCTTATTTGTTAACGTTGCTTCCAAATGTGGTTTTACACCACAATACAAAGATTTACAAATCTTACACGATACTTATAAGGATAAATTACAAATTATAGGAGTGCCATGTAATCAATTTGGAAATCAAGAACCTGGAGATGCTAATGCGATAGAAGAATTTTGTGAAGTAAATTACGGAGTTTCATTTTTAATTACCGAAAAAATAGATGTTAAAGGACACAACCAACATCCTTTATATTCTTGGCTTACACAACAACAAAAAAACGGTAAAAGTAATTCATCAGTAAAGTGGAATTTTCAAAAATACATTGTTAGTCCAGAGGGTCAATTATTAGACTACCTATACTCTACTTCTAATCCAAATAGCTCAAAAATCACTAAATATTTAAAATGAAGCAACTTTTACTTTTCTTAATATTTAGCGTCATTAATTTTGGTGGATTAGCCTTTGGAAGTTGGCTAATGGATAATGGTCCTTTATCGGATTGGTACACTAATTTAAATCAAGCACCTTGGACACCACCAGGTTGGGTTTTTGGTGTAGCATGGACTTTGATAATGCTGTGTTTTTCGATTTATCTATCCAAATTATTTTCACTTGTAAAAAGTAAAAAATTAATTTTAGTTTATGTTTTACAAGTATTTTTAAATGTTAGTTGGAATTATATTTTTTTCAATTTACATCAAGTGTTTCTAGCTTTAATAGTCATTGTAGCATTAACTATTGTCATTTTATATCTATTTTTTAAGTACAAACAAACACTCAAAAATCTAAGTTATTTATTGTTTCCATATATCATATGGCTAATAATTGCTACATCATTAAACGCTTATATTCTAATATATAATTAGACTAATTATTATGAAAATTTATAGATTACATAAAAAACAAAACTTACCAATTACTAAGACGCAAGCTTGGGATTTTTTATCAGACCCAAAAAACCTAAAAACAATAACTCCAGATTACATGGGATTTAATATCTTGTCTGGAGCAGACAGACCTATGTTTGCAGGTCAAATTATACAATACATTGTCACACCTGTTTTGGGCATAAAAACAAAATGGGTAACAGAAATAACACACGTTAAAGAAGGTGAATATTTTGTAGATGAACAGCGTTTTGGACCTTATGCCTTATGGCATCATAAACATTTTATTAAAGAAATTGATGGTGGTGTAGAAATGGAAGACATCATAGATTACAAAGTCCCTTTTGGCATTTTAGGACAGCTAGTACATCCCATAATAGTTAAACCTAAACTGGAAGAAATTTTTAATCACAGAACGAAAAAATTGGAAGCACTTTTTGGAAAATATTAATACATGAAAACACCTATAAACATTTTTTGGTTTAGACGCGATTTAAGATTAGATGACAACGTTGGTTTTTTTAACGCGTTACAATCTGACCATCCTGTTTTACCAATTTTTATTTTTGATAAAGCCATATTAGATCAATTACCTAAAGACGATGCACGTGTAAGTTTTATATATAATACTTTACAAAACATGCGTGACACATTACAAGCAGAGCACCAAAGTAGTATTGCAATGTATTATGATAATCCAAAAGATGTTTTTAAAACTTTGATGGATGAGTATACTATCGATACTGTTTTTACAAATCACGATTACGAGCCTTATGCTACAAAAAGAGATAAGGAAATAGAAAATTTATTATCAAAAAACGAGATTAAATTTAAGACCTATAAAGATCAAGTTATTTTTGAGAAAGATGAAGTTGTAAAAAAAGATGGTGACCCTTATGTTGTCTACACACCTTATATGCGTGTATGGAAAGAAAACTTTAAATCTTATAATCTAGAAATTTATTATACAAATTCCTACCTAAACAATTTAGTAGAACATACAAGATTGCCCAATTTAAGTTTGTCTGATATTGGTTTTAAACAATCATCACAAAAAATAGAAGACTACACAATTACACCAACATTAATTCAAAATTACGAAGCCACTAGAAACTTTCCTGCTAAAGATGCCACCTCTAAATTGGGTCCACATTTACGTTTTGGAACAGTAAGTGTCAGAAAAATGATTAAAAAAGCTATTGCAGAAAACAATGAAATTTTCTGGCAAGAACTAATTTGGAGAGAATTTTTTATGCAAATATTGTGGCATTTCCCTCAAACACATGAAGAGGCCTTCAAAGCAAAATATGATCGTATAGAATGGCGTAATAATGAAACCGAATTTAAAGCATGGTGTGAGGGTAAAACAGGGTATCCATTAGTCGATGCTGGCATGCGCCAACTAAACCAAACAGGTTTTATGCATAATCGCGTACGTATGTTAGTGGGTAGTTTTTTATGCAAGCATCTTTTAATTGATTGGCGTTGGGGAGAAGCTTATTTTGCCGAAAAACTACATGATTATGATATGTCTAGTAATGTTGGTAATTGGCAATGGGTAGCTGGATCAGGAGTCGATGCTTCACCTTATTTTAGAATATTTAATCCAACAACTCAAATTGATAAATTTGATAAACAACATGACTATATTAAACAATGGGTTCCGGACTATCAGGAGCTTACTTATCCGCAACCAATTGTTGATCATAAAGAAGCAAGAGAGCGTTGTTTAAAAGTTTATAAGGAAGCGGTTGCCTAATATGTGTATAGGAGGTCAAAACCTAGACTATGTAAAACAATTGTATGCAGATAATGTAGTTTGTAAAGAAATGCCAGAAATGCCAAGAGAAACAACTTCCGGAAAGAAAATATCTGGAATAAAAGTAAAGGATGGCTAGAAAATCTCTCAGAATTTCATGCCATTACTATTAGCGATCCAGTTTGGTATGCATTTTTTTTACTGCGATAATGACTTTTGATGGTTTATTTAAAGAAAGCTGAAGATAATAAACGGAAGAAGTTTGTTTCTAATAAGTTACGTAAGGTAAAATATCTAGTCAGCAGTATTTTATAATACATTGTAAATCCAAGTACTGATAAAAACTAAAAAAGCTTCAATTTTTAATTGAAGCTTTTTAATAATAGTTTTATTTTCTTTTGAAATAAATTTCAATAACAACGTCCTCTTCTTTATTTACTGATTTCATAATAAGATTTTCGTTATCTAATTGCACTACTTTGTATTGTTCTTCAGGAACATATTCTTCTTTAATTGTCAGTATTTTTTCATCTTCATTATATATCCAAGTACCAGAATGTTCAGTATCAATAGTGCCTTCATTAGTTATATATGAATTGACTATACCATTTTCTAAAAATTCAATATAATTCCTGTCTTCTTCTTTTTCTTGCTCAACGGTATTGACCGTTACTTTATCAATTTCCCATTTACCTAATATCTTATCTATTGATTGAAAAGATAATAATGTAAATACTAGTACTAAAATTAATGGTGTTTTTAAGCTTTTCATAGGTATTAATTTCCTTCTAAACGTTCTATTTTGGCTCCAATAGCTTGTAAACGTTCTACAATTTTTTGGTAACCTCTATCAATCTGTTCAATGTTATGAATTGTTGACGTTCCTTTGGCAGATAATGCAGCTATTAATAATGAAATACCTGCTCTAATATCTGGAGACACCATTGTGGTTGCTTTTAACTGAGACTTGAAGTCATGACCCATTACTGTTGCTCTGTGTGGATCGCAAAGTATAATTTTTGCTCCCATATCGATAAGTTTATCTACAAAAAACAAACGACTTTCAAACATTTTTTGATGTACTAAAACTTCACCTTTTGCTTGAGTAGCTACTACTAATACAATACTAAGCAAATCTGGTGTAAATCCAGGCCAAGGTGCATCTGCAATTGTTAATATAGAACCATCAATGTAGTTTTGTATTTGGTAACCATCTTTATGTGCAGGAATGTAAATATCATCCCCTTTTCTTTCAACAGTAATTCCTAATTTTCTAAACACATTAGGTATTTGTCCTAAATCATCCCAACTTACATTTTTAATAGTCAGTTCACTTTTAGTCATTGCTGCCAAACCAATCCAACTCCCTATTTCAATCATATCTGGTAGCATAGTGTGTTCTGTTCCGCCTAAGCTATCAACACCTTCAATGGTTAATAAGTTAGAACCAACACCTGATATTTTTGCTCCCATACGGTTAAGCATTTTACACAGTTGTTGCAAATAAGGCTCACATGCAGCGTTGTAAATAGTTGTTGTGCCTTGTGCTAATACAGCTGCCATAACTATATTTGCTGTTCCAGTTACAGAGGCTTCGTCTAAAAGCATATCTGTCCCAATTAATTTATCTGCTTCTACACCGTAAAAATAGTCTTCACGATTATATCTAAATTTAGCACCAAGATTAATAAATCCTTCAAAATGAGTATCTAAACGACGACGTCCAATTTTATCGCCTCCTGGTTTTGGGATATACCCTTTACCAAAACGTGCTAATAATGGTCCAACCATCATGATTGACCCTCTAAGTCCACTACCCTCTTTTTTAAAATCGGCAGTTTGCATGTAGTCTAAATTAACTTCGTCTGCTTGAAACGTATAAGTTTCGTCTTTTATCTTGTTAACTTTAACGCCTAAATTACCTAATAGGGTAATTAATTTATTAATGTCAATAATATCAGGAATATTATTTATGGTTACTTTTTCAGGAGTTAATAAAACTGCACATAATATTTGTAATGCTTCGTTTTTTGCGCCTTGAGGCTGAATATCTCCTTTTAGTTGGTGACCACCTTCAATTTTAAATGTTCCCATAAATAGTATTAGTATCTTTTTCTGTTTCTGTTTTGATTATTGTTTTTCTTTTGTCCTGTTTTTTTATTAGAACTGTTAGAATACTTTTTGCCACTAGAGGCTTTCATTAATCTAGTCGAGTCTGTTAAATCTTCGTCTGTATTTTTTAAATTAATTTTACCATCAGACAATTCATATAAATGATCATAAATCACATCATCCTCTACTGTATCTTTATTCCAATTTAAAAAACACTTTTTCATGTGATTAGCAATGGTATATGTCAACGCTTCTTTCATTTCGCCATCTTCCCAAGTGTTTGCGACGTCAATCATGGTTTTTATATTATTACCATAAAATCTATATTTTGGAAAATTTTGAGGATACTTTAAAGGTTGTGGACGCTCTGACAGTTCTTCTTTTGAAGGAGCTCCATAAGGTGAATCTGCATCTAGCTCAAAATTTGACATTATAAATAACTGATCCCATAATTTGTGCTGAAAATCGGCTACATCGCGTAAATGCGGTTGCATGTTTCCCATTACAGCTATAATAGATTTAGCTAGTTTATTACGCTCTTCTTTGGTCTCTTGTGCTTTAGCATGATTAATCATTTTTTGAATATGGCGTCCATACTCTGGAATGATTAAATGTTCACGCTCTGTGTTATACTCTATGTCGTCTATCAAAATAAAAAAAGTGTAGAAAGTTATATGTGTTGCATTGAAGTCTCTAATGCTTGTGCAAAATACAAAAAAAAATTAAAGACTTATCACGCCTTCTACTTTTTCTGTAACTTCAAGATACTTTTCTATAACATGATCAGGGTTTTTCATTGTTACATTAATAGATACGCTTGTATATTTACCGTTACTAGACTCTTTTGTCCTAATTACTGATCCCATATTATCAAAGATAGCTTCAATTTCGGCTATTTTTTGTAAATCGGATAATACAATAAATTTATATAAATATTCATTTGGCCACATTGCTGTGTCCTGTAATTGCGCTTTTAATTTTGCGTAAAATTCTTCTGGATTTGGTGTCTTATTCATACCTTTTTAATAAGCAACAAATATACCATTTTGTTTATATTTTTTTTTAAAGAATATATTTCGGATTTTTACAAATAAATTATTTCCCTTTGAAAGCAAAAAAAATAGTAATTACAGGAGGTCCAAGCACAGGAAAATCGGCAATCATAAACGAATTAACTAAACGTGGCTATACTTGCTACGAAGAAATTTCTCGTCAAGTGACGCTTGAAGCAAGAGAAAAAGGTATTGATCAAATGTTTTTAACGCAACCGTTATTATTTAGCGAGCTATTATTAAAAGGTCGCGAGCAACAGTATAAAGACGCTGAAAATAGCGATAGTGAATTTGTTTTTTTAGACAGAGGTGTTCCTGACGTTGTGGCATACATGGATTATGCAAACGAAGATTATCCTGATACTTTTGTAAAATCGTGCCAAGATAATGTGTACGACTACGTTTTTATATTAGCACCTTGGCAGGAAATTTACCAAAGTGATGCTGTGCGTTACGAAAGTTTTGAAGAAGCCAAAATTATTCATCAAAACCTTTTAAAAACTTATAATAAATACGATTACCACTTACAAGATGTTCCGTTTGGTAGTATAGAGACTAGAGCGCAACATATAATTGATGTTGTTAAAGCATTATAATGGCGCATCCAATAAACATATTAGAACGTTATTGGAAATTTACGGATTTTAGACCATTACAGGAAGATATTATTAATGCTGTAATTAATAACGAAGACACTTTTGCATTGCTACCAACTGGTGGCGGAAAAAGTGTTTGTTTTCAAATACCTGCTTTAGCTAAAGAAGGTATTTGCATTGTTATATCTCCATTAGTTGCATTAATGAAAGATCAAGTTAATGCCCTTTTAAATAAAGGAATTAAAGCTATTGCTTTAACTAGCGGAATCCCAAATAAAGAAATAGACACCCTTTTAGATAATTGTATCTACGGAAACTATAAGTTTTTATACTTATCACCAGAGCGTTTACAGCAAGAGCTAGTACAAGATCGTATTAGACAGATGAATGTTAATCTTATTGCTGTGGATGAAGCCCATTGTATTAGTCAATGGGGAAACGATTTTAGACCAGCTTATAAAAACATAAATATATTACGTCAATTACATCCAACGGTTAACGTTATTGCCTTAACAGCAAGTGCAACACCAGAAGTGGTGGAGGATATTATAACCGAATTGGACTTTATTAGTCCTAAAGTTTTTAAACAATCTTTTTACAGACCTAATATTGCTTATATGGTTTTTGAAGAAGAGGATAAATACTTTAGACTTGAAGCCATATTACTTAAAAACAAACAACCCTCTATTATATATGTTAGAAACAGACGTCTAACATTAGAAATAACCCAATACCTAGAAAGCAAAAACATAAGCAGCACTTACTATCATGGAGGATTAAACAATACTATTAAAGACCAACATTTAAACGATTGGTTAAGTAGTAAAAAACAAGTCATGGTTGCCACCAATGCTTTTGGAATGGGAATTGATAAATCTGATGTAAAAACAGTAATACATATTAACTTACCAGATAGTATAGAAAGTTATTTTCAAGAAGCCGGACGTGCTGGTCGTGATGAAGCTAAAGCTTATGCTGTTATTTTAAAAAACAAAAATGATAATACTGCTTTAAACAATCAGTTTTTAAAAGTTTTACCAACGGTAGATTTTGTTAAAATTGTTTACAGAAAACTATGTAGCTATTTTCAAATATCCTATGGTGAAGGCGCATATCAAACCTTTGATTTTAATTTTAATGAGTTTTGCAAAACTTATAAGTTTAACACTGTAACTACTTATAACGCCTTAAATATATTGGACAATACCAGTATAATAACGCTTAGTAAGCAATTTAATAAACGTATTGAGGTCCAATTTTTAATTAGTAGTCACGCCTTATTTAAATACTTGGACGCACATAAAGATTTTGAAATTATTATAAAGTCTATATTAAGAACTTATGGCGGAATTTTTGAGCATAGTACAAAAATAAATAGCAGTCTTATTTCTGATAAAGCAGGAATTAAAGAAATTAGACTTGTATATGTTTTAGAACAATTAGCTAAAGATGAAGTTATTACATTACTTATTAATAAAACAGATGCTCAAATTACCTTTATAGAGCCTCGTGAAGACGAAAAAACCATAAATCGTATTGCATCCATAATTAAACAACAAAACACATTAAAACAAAAACAAGTACAAGCAGTATTGGATTATATTAATAATGACCAACTTTGCAAAAGCATACAACTACTAACTTATTTTGGTGAAAAAGATGTACAACCTTGTGGGATTTGCAGTGTTTGTATTTCCGCGAAAGCGAAACCTAAAACAGACTTTAAAACAGTTAAAAATAAAATAATTGAATGCTTAGAATTTGGAGACAAAAACTCTAAAACATTATTTAAAACCTTACCTTTTACAGAAGAAGATATAAACAATACACTAAAAAAACTATTAGAAAATGACATTGTAGAACTTACAAAAACTAATAGTTATAAATTAAAACATATATGAATAAAGACATAAAAATTGTATTTATGGGTACACCAGAATTTGCGGTAACGACCCTTAAAACTATTTTAGATCACGACTATAATGTTGTTGGTGTTATTACAGCACCAGATAAACCTGCTGGACGTGGACGTAAAATGCACGAGTCTGCTGTAAAAGTATTTGCAAAACAAAAAGGTTTAAATATTTTACAACCTACCAATTTAAAAAGTGACGATTTTTTAAACGAATTAAAAGCTTTGGAGGCAAACCTTCAAATAATAGTCGCTTTTAGGATGTTACCTAAAGTTGTTTGGGATATGCCAAAGTATGGCACATTTAATTTACATGCCTCATTACTACCAAACTATCGTGGTGCAGCGCCAATAAATTGGGCTATAATTAATGGTGAAACAAAAACAGGTGTATCCACCTTTTTTATTGACGAAAAAATTGATACTGGCGAAATGATTTTGCAAAAGGACATTGCGATTGATCCTTCTGAAAACGCAGGAAGCTTACATGATAAGTTAATGATGTTAGGAAGTGACTTAATAATAGACACTATAAAACTTATTGAAAAAGGTGATGTTACAACTACACCACAGTCCGAAGATGCTATTTCTAGAACAGCATATAAGCTTAACAGAGATAACTGCAAAATAGACTTTACACAACCTATAGAAGCTATTTACAATAAAATAAGAGGATTAAGTCCATATCCTGCTGCTTGGTGCGAATTGCATAATAATGACGACGTTTTAGATATCAAAATTTATAAAGCTGAAAAAGAATTTGAAGACCATAACATAGAAGTAGGTACAATTATTAGCAGTAAATCCACACTTAAAGTAGCTGTTAAAGAGGGTTTTATAACTATATTAGAATTAAAATTACCTGGAAAACGAAACATGGAAGTAAAATCTCTTTTAAATGGTTATAATTTTGACGAAGACGCAAAACTTCGCTAAACCCTTAGTATCATTGATATTGCTATAAACCATTAAAAAAACGTCCTCTTTATTAACAAATGCTATAAGTTATTAACAAATGTGCGCATTTCCCTTGCTATTACTTGCATAGTAGCATAATCCGTATAAATTTGTAAAAGGATTTAACAAAAACTGTTAATCAACTATTTATTAATAATTAAAATTAAAATTATGAACAAAACAGATTTAATCGATGCTATGGCAGAACACGCAGGAATTACTAAAGCAGCTGCAAAGAAAGCTTTAGAGTGTGCGTTAATCGAAATTGAAGGATCTTTACAAAAAGGTAATAGAGTTTCTTTAGTAGGTTTTGGTTCTTGGTCAGTATCTAAAAGAGCTGCAAGAGACGGAAGAAACCCACAAACTGGAAAAACTATCAAAATCAAAGCTAAAAACGTAGTTAAGTTTAAAGCTGGTTCTGATTTAGCAAATGCTGTTAACTAGTATTTGTTTAAAATATTTCAAAAAGCCTTCAATATTGAAGGCTTTTTTTATTTTATATACATCATATACTTTGTTTATTAAATAAATAATGCTACATTTAAGAAACAAATCCTTTTAAAATGACTACAACCAAACCAGAAAAGGGTGACTTATTAATCGCAGAGCCTTCTATAATAGGAGATATGTCTTTTAATAGATCTATAGTACTGCTTACAGATTATAATAAAGAAGGCGCTATAGGTTTTATTTTAAACAAGCCCTTAAATTATACTATCAGTGATTTAATTCCAGAATTAGATGCTTCTTTTAAAGTCTACAATGGTGGCCCTGTGGAGCAAGATAATTTATATTTTATACATAAGCGTCCAGACTTAATCCCTAATAGTGTAGAGATTTCTTTAGGAATTTTTTGGGGAGGAGATTTTAATATTGTCGCTAATTTAATTGCTGAACAAAAAATCACAGCAAATGATATCAAATTCTTTTTAGGCTACTCTGGATGGGAAAGCAACCAGTTAGAAACTGAACTTAAATCCAATGCATGGGTTGTTACAAAAAACACCTACAAGAAAGATATTATTGAAAAAAGTTATGAAACCCTTTGGAAAGAAAAAATGGTCGAGTTAGGTGGTGACTACTCCATTTGGTCTAATGCACCTGAAAACCCAAGTTATAATTAGCCTAATCTAACTTTCACGTTTAGCTTTTGTAACAACATTTTTGCTGTTTCATTTTTAAATACCTTTTTTCTATATTTAGTAATAGGCTGGATACCTTGTATAACGTTTGTTAAAAATAACTCATCTGCTTTTTGAAGCTCAAAAGGAGAAATTGATGTTTCCTCGATGGTGTATTCTGGTAAAAGTTTAATAATATCAATTAATTGTTTTCTTAAAACACCTTTTAAACACCCATCAGATAATGGAACTGTTTTTATGATATTACCTTTTACTAAAAACAAATTTCCATTTAAGGCCTCTACGACACTTTTATTAGTATTTATTAATAAACAGTTGTCTAACCTGTTTTCTTTTGCATAAATGCTTCCTATTACATTCAACGCTTTATTATTTGACTTAAGTGTTGTCAATAAACTTGGAGACAAATAATGATCTTTAAACAAATCTACCTCATAATTTTCTTCGTTTAAAAGATAAAAATCACTGTCTATTTTTTTTACACTTATCACAAAGTTAATCGTATTGTTTTCAGGTAAATATAACCCACCTTCCACTCTATCAACCTGAATTTTTACACGTGCAGATTGTGTATTTAAATCGTTAGCCTTTAAGGTGTTTATAATTTGCTCTTCTATAAACTCCATTGTAAAATCCATTGGTATTTGCATTCGCATAATACGCATGGATGCCATTAATCTAAAGTAGTGGTCTTCAAAAAACAATAATTTACCATGTACCGCTTTTATAGTTTCAAAAAGCCCATCTCCATAGGAATAGCCACGATTATTATTAGAAATTACTAAATTGTTTTCTTGAATTTTACCGTTAAAATTTATCATAAAAAAAGTCCCATTTTTCAATGGGACAAATATACTTTAAATGTATTTATTTTTAGGCAGAACCTAATACTTGTTTTAAATCAGAAATTTGATTAGTCCAAAGCATTTTAGCTTCATCAACTTCATCTTCTTCGGCAAAATCAGTAATAATTATTGATACATCTTTTGTTATTTCGTCTACTTGAATTTTTATTTCGAAAAAATATGGTTCATCCTCATCCGCTAACCATTTAAACTTAATACGCTCGCCAGATTTTTTTGTAATTAATTTAGCCTGCTCCTCAGAACCATCCCAAATAAATTTATATAATTCTCCTCTAGAATTTACGTTATCAGCAAACCACTCGGACAACCCTGAAGGTGTCGATATATATTGGTATAGTAATGATGGTGAAGCATGTACAACAAACTCCATCTCGTACTTTATTTTATCTTCCATTTAATTGTAGTCTTGTAAATTTTATTTTGTCCAATATATACATTAATTAATAAGTTTAGAAAATATTTCAAATAAAAATTTTTATTTAAAATAATGTTTGCCAACAAGAATAATGTTTATATATTTGCACTCTCAAAATTATGGCGAGGTAGCTCAGTTGGTTAGAGCGTTGGATTCATAACCCAGAGGTCAGGGGA
>NZ_DCQO01000013.1:0-35271 GCF_002323495.1 Olleya sp. UBA1516 | reverse complement strand
CAGCCTTCCAAGCTGAATGTCGCCAGTTCGAACCTGGTCTCTCGCTCAAAAGCTTCATCATAACGATGGAGCTTTTTTTTTGGAATACATTTGATGTTATTAATCCTATATCATCTAACTATATTCTATAAGGTTTAAAATTAGCTTTCAATAAAGCTCATCCTTTAGTTTTATTTTAATTCATTTAAAAAAGTGTATGTTTCAATTTCATAAGGCTCACTTCCATGTTCAAAAACTCTAGCATTTAATACACCTTTTAATTGAATAGACTGCCCTTTTACTTCTAACCAACTACCTTCCCTAAGTCCAACAACTGGTTGTGTGTTAAATTTATGAAACTCTTTTATCCTAGTTTCTCTAGTTTCTCCCATATGTTTACTAGAAGGATCTGGATCTAAATAATGAGGGTTAATATTAAATGGTACAAAGCTTAGCGTTTTAAAGCTTGGCGGATAAACAATTGGCATATCATTGGTAGTACACATGGTTAGACCACATATGTTACTTCCAGCACTTGTACCTAAATAAGGGATTCCGTTTTTAACAGCAGCTTTTAAGGGATTGATCAACTTAAATTTATACAACGCATTAACTAAAACAAAGGTATTTCCGCCACCTGTAAAAATTCCCTTAGCATTAGTAATAGCTTCTACTGGATTTTTAAATTCGTGTAATCCTTTTACTGTAATACCAATTTTAGCAAAAGCTTTTGCTGCTTTTTTAGTGTATTCATCATGCGTTATACCACTTGGTCTCGCATAAGGTATAAAAACAATGTCGTCTATATTTTTAAAATGAATTTTTAAATCGTCTAATAAATAGTCTAAATATTGACCAGAATGAAGGGTTGAAGTACTTGCGATAATTAATTGCTTCATAATTTTAGTTTTTGTAAATTTAGGTATTAGAAGCTTTTAACAAAAGATTATAGCTGCTTAACATAATAATTTAGTCTAAAAGTTTTTAATTTACCTAAAATCAACCAACATGAAATCATATATTATTGCATTTTTTCTTTTAGCTTTTAGTTTTGCTAATGCTCAAGACAGCACCAGAGTCGAGCTTAAAGGTAAGGTTATTGTCGCGTCTCCAGATTTAGAAGGCATAACCATTTATAATTCGTCTTCAAATAAAGGAACAGTAACTAATGTAGATGGAGAGTTTACTATTAGTGCAAAACTTAATGATAAAATTAGTATTTCGGCTTTACAATTTAAAGACTTTACGGTATTAGTCGCTCAGGAGGTCTTAGACTCTAAACAAATGAATGTCTTTTTAGTAGAACAAATTAATAAGCTAGATGAGGTTGTGATTTTACCATACGATTTGTCCGGAGTTTTAGATGAAGACATTGCAAACGTTGAAACCTTTAATCCAGATTTAGATGCTATTTATTTTGGAATTGGTGATATCAGTCTTTACGAGTTTGCTGATGATGAATATAGTAAAGTAGAAAATTTGGCAGCTATGAGTCAGAACGATAGATTACGATATCAAGCCAACGGAATGTTAATTTTAGGTAGCTTAGTAGATTTGATTTTTAGTAAAAAAAATAAAAATAAAAAGGAGACCAAAGAGGTTTTATACCAATCTTCAACTTTAAGTGATACTTATGATCATAAATATTTTACAGACAATTTTGATATTCCGGAAGCTAAAGTAGAAGCCTTTATGGCCTATGTTGAAAGTAATAATTTTGATGTTAATTTATTGAATAAAGGTAACGAAATGCAATTAATAGAGCATCTTAATACAGAAAGCAAAAACTTTTTAAAAGAGAAAGTTGAAAAAAAGTAGGCTTTTTTTATGTTTCTTGTTATTTGTAAGTGTTCAAATGATACACGCTCAGACTGTTGAGCTAAATGGGACAATCACTGCTGAAGACGATATTGAAAGTATTCATATATTAAATAAAACGTCTTTAACTAATGCAACATCAAGCAAAGACGGAAGCTTTGTTATCAAGGCTAAATTAAACGATACCATTATATTTTCTGCAGTACAATATACATTGCTAACCAAAGTGGTTAATCAAGAAGATATAACTTCAAAAACAATTGCAGTCACTTTAAAATTACAAACCAATCAATTAGATGAAGTGTTTTTAAAAAGGTCTTTATCAGGAGATCTAGAAGACGATTTGTTGCTTCTAGAGGCTAAACCAGTAATCAATTTTTATGATGTGGGCATACCTGGATACCAAGGAAAACAAAAAACATCTGCCGAAAGAGTCTTACATGAAGCAACCACAGGAGGTGGATTAATTCCATTAAATCCTTTGCTAAACGGTATATCAGGTCGTACCAAAAAGCTAAAAGAAATTGTAAGACTAGAAAATGATGATGCCTTATTAGTAAGACTTAAAAACGACTTAAAAGAAGATTTTTTTAAAGACAATCCTTTAGACCAAAAACACCACATAGATTTTTTTTACTTTGTACAAGAAGATCCAGACTTTAGAAGTGTTTGTAGCAAAAGTAATTTAGATGCTTTAACTTTTTTTCAAAAGAAGTTAGACCAATACAAAACAAATTTAAACACTAAAGAATAAATAATTATTTGGAATACTTTTTGCCATTAATCCATTAGATTTGTAACTACATTATACTTATGAAAACACTAAAACAGCTTTTATTTATAACCGCATTTGCGCTATTATCATTTACATCAGTGCACAAATACTATGTAAGTATCACGCAAATTGAATACGTAAAAGAGAAACAATCACTTCAAATTATTTCAAGAATTTTTGTAGACGATTTTGAAAAATTAATACGTAAACGTTACGATAGTAATATTACTTTAAATAATGGTGGTAACGAGGAGGTTATAGATCAATACGTGAAAAAGTATTTGTTAGAAAAAATGGAAATTTCGATAAATGATGAGCCAAGAAAAATAACATTTATAGGAAAAAAATACGATGACGATATAATGTATTGTTATCTAGAAATAGAAAACATTCCATCAATCAAGAACTTTCAAATAAAAAATAAAGTGTTGTTTGATCTATTTGACGATCAAAAAAACATTGTACGCACCAATATTAACGACAAAAATAAAACCTTTGTGTTGATAGCAGAGAAAGATAAAGGTTTGTTAAACTTTTAACAAAGATTTTAAACAACGTTAATTTTTGTTAAATTCACGTTCTTAAAGTAACAAACTATCACAATGAAAAAACTAAAGTATTTATTTCTTTCAGCTTTATTTTTGTCCGTAAGTGCTTTTGCACAGGACGAAAATGAAAAGAAAGAACGTCAACCAGGTCATACCAACAACAACAAGTTTAAACAGTTGTATGACGAGTTTTCAACACCAAACATGTACAGAGCAGCATCAGGTGCTCCAGGTTCTGCATACTACCAACAACAAGCAGATTACAAAATGGACATCCAATTGGATGATAAAAACGCAAAGCTTTATGGTTTTGAAACCATAACCTACACCAATAACTCACCAGATAATTTAAATTATTTATGGGTACAGTTGGATCAAAACATGCGTGCTAAAACATCTTTAACACCTTTAATTCAAGATGACGCTGCGCAACCAGCAGATACACCTGGTAACTTTGCTAATAAATACTTAACCGAGTCTTTTGATGGTGGATTTAACATCCAAGAAGTAAAAGATACTAAAGGTAACGCATTAGCGCATATGATTAATCAAACGATGATGCGTGTAGAGATGCCTTCAGTTTTAAAATCAGGAGAATCTTTTTCGTTTTCAATCAAATGGTGGTATAATATTAATGACCACGTAAATGGTAGAGGTCGTTCTGGTTATGAGTATTTTGCTGAGGATGATAACAGAGCATACGTTATCGCTCAGTTTTATCCAAGAATGGCAGTTTACAATGATGTCGAAGGATGGCAAAATTCTCAGTTTTGGGGACGTGATGAGTTCGCGTTACCTTTCGGAAACTTTGAAGTAAACATTACAGTTCCAGAAGATCATATTTTAGATGGTACAGGAAAGTTGACTAATAGAAAAGATGTGTTTTCAAAAGAAATGATGAAACGTTATGAAAAAGCACAAAAATCTTATGATGAGCCTGTAGTAATTGTAACTCAAGATGAAGCAATTGCTAAACTAAGCACAAAAGCAACTAAAACTAAAACATGGAAGTTATATGCAGAAAATGTACGTGACTTTGGTTTTGCTACATCAAGACGTTACATCTGGGACATGATGAGTGTTAAGATTGGTGATAAAGACGTTATGGCAGTATCATTATATGGTAAAGAAGGAAACCCATTATGGGAAGACTGGTCAACTAAAGCAGTAGCAAGTACATTAAAGTCTTACTCTCGTATGACTTTTGATTACCCTTACCACAAAGCAATATCTGTTCATGCTAAAGAGCAAGGAATGGAGTATCCAATGATTTGTTGGAATTATGGTCGTCCTGATAAAGACGGAAATTATAGTGACAGAACTAAATTTGGAATGATGTCTGTAATTATTCATGAAGTAGGTCATAACTTTTTTCCTATGATTGTAAATAGTGACGAGCGTCAATGGACTTGGATGGATGAAGGTTTGAACACATTTGTACAATATGTAGCAGAACAAGATTTTGGAAAATGGTATCCAGATGCTTTATCGGAAGGACAAACAGCATATCCATCACGTCGTGGACCAGCAGCAAACATTGTAAGATACATGGGTGGAGATCAAGATTACATTGCTCCAATTATGACTAAAGGATTAAATACTTACCAATTTGGTAATAATGCATACGGTAAGCCAGGAACAGCACTTAATATTTTACGTGAAACTGTAATGGGACCAGAATTATTTGATTATGCATTTAGAGAATACTCTAACAGATGGATGTTTAAACACCCAACACCAGAAGATTTTTTCCGTACAATGGAAGATGCTTCAGCTTTTGATTTAGATTGGTACTGGAGAGGTTGGTTTTATACAACAGACTACGTAGACATAGGTGTTAAAGAAGTTAAAAAATACTTTGTATCTAACGAGCCAAATGCTGAAATTAAAAAAATGGCTGAACAAAGAGGAATGAAGTTAAGTGACTTACCACCTTTAGTATTTTTTGTAGAAGAAGGTGCGGATGATTTTGATACTAACTTAAAAGGAAAGTCTGCTTTGGAAAACTCTACTACTTTAAATGAGTATGTAATGGACAACTTTACAGCTGAAGAGCGTGCTAAAATAAAAGAACCAAAATTCTTTTATAAAGTAACTTTTGAAAAGCCAGGAGGATTAGTGATGCCAATTATAGTTGAGTATACTTATGCTGATGGTACATCTAAAACAGAAACGTATCCAGCACAAATCTGGAGACTTAATGATAAAGAAGTAAGCAAAACCTTAGCAACAGAAAAAGAGATTGTAAGCATTACTGTAGACCCTAAATTAGAAACTGCAGATGTTGACACGTCTAACAATTCTTGGCCACGAGAAATGAAGGCTAGTGAGTTTGACAACTTTAAAGAGCAAAACAAAAACTAAGTACTAGTTTGTTATACTATTGTAAGCCCTTAAAACTTAAGTTTTAAGGGCTTTTTTATTTTGTATATTTAGCATTATAAAATAATATTATGTACACATACAAAGCAAAAATAATAGCAGTTTACGATGGTGACACTGTAACAGCAGTTGTAGATTTAGGGTTTCTACATTCTCAAGAAATGAAATTACGTCTGTACGGGATTGACACACCTGAAATGAGAGGAGCAGAAAAAGAAGAAGGGAGGAAGGTTAGAGATATTGTTAGGAGTATGATATTGGATAAAGAAGTTACTATTCGATCCTATAAAGATAAGCAAGGTAAATATGGACGTTATTTAGCTAATATTATATTAGAAGATGGATTAGAACTAAATCAGTGGTTGGTAGATAATGGTCATGCTAAACCTTATTTGTTGTAATCTTTAATTTAAATGTCATTAGTATTTGATAAAGTATTAAATACAACCTATCCATTTATTTATAAATTGTAGTAAGTTTATTATGAAGTTAAAAATAACAATTAGTATAATGTTATTTAGTGTGTTTGGCTTAAACGCACAAATACAATCCATACAGTTGCCTAAAGGCGAAGATGTAATTAGCATATCTAAAACTAGTATTACACCAATCTATAGTCTTTATGTAGATAAACATGAATCCATTTATTTAGAAGATGAAGCGATTGCATTATCTGATTTAGCTAAAACCTTATCGTATAATAGAAGTCAATTAGAAGAAATGCAAAAACATCAAGTCAAAATATTCTTATACATTGATCAATCTGTTAAATACACTATTGTAGATAAAATTAAAACCGAATTAGCTTCTGCCAATTTTTACAATTTAGTTTTTAAAACTAATACCATAAAAGATAAAGATATAGTATCTGGTTTTTCTGTTAGGAATCATCAGTCCTTCTTTCATTTAGAAGAAATAAAAAAGGTGCTTACTAAAAAAGAAGAAGCTAAAAATAAGCGCTATAACGATAGTATAGCCAAACTCAGTAAAGACGATTCAGATTCATTTTTAATGTTTCCGCCACCACCTCCACCACCTGTTGATGAGATGTTCGCGTTAGGTTATAGAGTTTATACTAATCAACAAGAAATTATTGATGAAGTTTTACAAGGAAAAACTTATAATAAATTAGTGTTATCTGACAGTGGTTTAAAATATGGAAAGAATATTATTAAAATAACCGATAACGCTCAGTTTATTGAAACCTTAAATGCAAAAGATTTTGCTTTTATTAGTTTTGATCCAGCATTGACTTATTCAAATTATTTTAAGTTTATTACGCTTCATAGACAATTATCAAAAAAGGGATGGGTTACCAAACCCTATTTGGAATTATCCAATGAGATAATCAGAATTCACAAAAAAGCTAATATTAAATTATAGCCCAAAAAAAAGCGACTACTTATTTAAAGTAGTCGCTATTTTATATTTTAAACTATTATTATTTTTCCATTCCTGGAGGGTATTTTTCCATAATCTTAGTTACAAACTCTTTAATACGTTCCTCTTTTTTATCTACATTTTTAGATAAGTATCCAGTACCTTGACCTTGCCAAACTAATTCTTTTTTATTAGCGTCAATTAAGTCAACATACAAAATACCTTGAGTAGTAGTAGAGACTGTAGGTTGCATATTCCAACCCCATCCCCAACGAGGTCCACCCCAACCCCAAGCACCAACTCCCCAATTGTTGTTGTAAACATCAACACGTTGATTGGATTTAGTAAAAATACTAACTAATAAGTCAGGATTTTGAGATTTAGTATACCCTTTAGCTAGTAACTCAGACTCAATAGCTCTAAGGATGCGACGTTTGTCAATATCATTAATTTCGGCTTTATCAATTCCTGATTTAAAAAAAGCAAAAGTTTTGTAGTTGTTAAAATCTACAGCTTTATCATAATCTGCTGCTACTTTTACTGAGCTACATGAAGTAAATGCTATAAGTAATAGCAATGCTGGTAAAATTTGTAATGTTTTGTTCATGGCGATAATATTTATAGTTTAACTTAATTTAATAAAGCATCATCAACAAGATTAGGTAAAGTTACTTTTAGGTTTGGCTCAGACGCCATAGCGCGTTTAATAGCAAAAATAGCTTCTTCGTTTCTAGCCCAACTTCGTCTTGATATTCCGTTATTTACATCCCAGAACAACATTTGTTTTAATCTTTTTGATGCTTCTTTACTACCATCAAGAACCATACCAAATCCACCATTTATAACTTCACCCCAACCAACACCACCACCATTGTGGATGCTTACCCAAGTGGCACCTCTAAAACTGTCTCCAATAACATTTTGGATAGCCATATCTGCTGTAAAGCGTGATCCATCATAAATATTAGAGGTTTCGCGATAAGGACTATCTGTACCAGAAACATCATGGTGATCACGACCTAATATAACGGTATCAATTTCGCCTTTTGCTATAGCTTGATTAAACGCTTCAGCGATTTTCATGCGACCTTCTGCATCTGCATATAATATTCTTGCTTGCGACCCTACAACAAGTTTGTTTTGTTGTGCACCTTTTATCCATTGGATGTTATCAGCCATTTGCTGTTGTATTTGTTCTGGCGAATGTTGCTTTATGTCTTCTAAAACTTGACAAGCTATAGCATCCGTTTTTGCTAAATCTTCAGGATTACCTGATGCGCAAACCCATCTAAATGGGCCAAAACCATAATCAAAGCACATAGGACCCATAATATCTTGTACATAACTAGGGTATTTAAAATCAATACCGTTTTTAGCCATAATATCTGCTCCTGCTCTTGATGCTTCTAGTAAAAAGGCATTTCCGTAGTCAAAAAAGTAAGTGCCTTTTGCGGTGTGTTTATTTATTGCGTCAGCATGACGACGCAATGTTTCTTGTACTTTTTCTTTAAATAACTCAGGTTGATTGGCCATCATAATATTAGCTTCGTCAAAAGTAATACCTACAGGATAGTAACCTCCAGCCCAAGGGTTGTGTAATGAAGTTTGATCACTACCTAAATCAATATGTATATTGGCTTCATAAAATTTTTCCCAGACCTCTACAATATTTCCTAAATAAGCAATAGAAATGGTTTCTTTTTCGGCTTTAGCCTTATTAACACGAGAGACTAATTGGTCTAAATCTGTAATCTTCTCATCAATCCAACCTTGATCTAAACGTACTTGTGTAATTTTTGGATTGACTTCTGCACAAACAGTAATGCAGCCAGCAATGTTACCCGCTTTGGGTTGTGCGCCAGACATTCCGCCAAGTCCTGAGGTTACAAATAAATTACCTTTAGGCTCTTTTTTAATTTTTCTAAATCCGTTTAAAACTGTAATAGTGGTACCATGCACAATACCTTGTGGACCAATGTACATATAACTTCCAGCAGTCATTTGACCATATTGCGTAACACCTAAAGCATTAAATTTTTCCCAATCATCTGGTTTGGAGTAGTTAGGTATCATCATCCCGTTAGTAACGACTACTCTTGGTGCTTCTTTGTGGCTAGGAAATAATCCCATTGGATGACCAGAGTACATGACTAAAGTTTGCTCATCATTCATCTCTGCCAAATATTTCATGGTTAAGCAATATTGTGCCCAATTGGAAAATACACCACCATTACCACCATAAGTAATTAACTCATGTGGATGTTGTGCAACTGCATAATCCAAATTATTTTGAATCATTAACATTATAGCAGCAGCTTGTTTGGATTGTGCAGGATATTCAGATATTGGTCTAGCATACATCTTATAGTCTGGTCTAAATCTATACATATAAATACGACCATAAGTATCTAGTTCTGCTTTAAACTCAGGTAATAGTGTTTCGTGATGTTTTTTGTCAAAATAACGCAAGGCATTTCGTAAAGCTAATTTTGTCTCCTCAGTACTTAATATTGCTTTTCGTTTAGGTGCGTGATTTATGGAGGGATCAAAAGGTTTTGCTTTGGGTAAATTATCAGGAATTCCTTGTAATATTTGCTCTTTAAATGTCATAGTAGTTAGTTACTTTACTTGTTTTTAATTGCGTTAGTTTTGGCGTCAAATCCGTAAGGACAATGTCTACAACCACTTTGGCAGCAGTACCCACGTTTTAAATGGTATTGTTCTGTAAAACAGCGGTAACCTTCAGGTGTAAGGTAAAAATCGCCTTCTTCAACTGGAATTATCTTCTTCATATCACAAAGATAACGTAAATTGGAATATATTTTGAAAGACAGTAATCATGATAATAGTATCTAAATATTTAGTACCTAAAGGTTATACAGGTATGACTGTTTTTCCGTTTATATTTTTAAAATCTAAAGTTTTAAAACAGAGTGAGACCTTGGTCAATCACGAAAAAATTCACTTAAAACAGCAATTAGAGTTATTAATATTACCGTTTTATATCTGGTATGGTTTAGAGTTTGTTTTTAGGTATATCCAACACAAAAATTGGTATTTAGCTTACAAAAATATAAGCTTTGAAAGAGAAGCCTATTGTAACGACCTAAATCTTGAGTATCTAAAAACTAGACGTTTTTGGCAATTTTTAAAGTATCTTAGCAAGCATGAAATTTAAACCAGAACTTAGTGTTAATCAAAAAATAGAACTTCCATTTAAAAGTTCTGTTTCTTTATATATAAAGCGAGAGGATTTAATTCATCCAATTATATCTGGTAATAAATATAGAAAGTTAAAATATAATATCGCTTTCGCGGAAACGCTTAATCAGGATACATTACTGACTTTTGGTGGTGCATTTTCTAATCATATTGCTGCAGTAGCAGAAGCTGGACGTGTTTATGGTTTAAAAACAATTGGAATTATCAGAGGTGAAGAGCTTAACGACAAGGTCTTGGATAGTCCAACGTTAAAGTTTGCACAGTCTTGTGGTATGCAATTTAAATTTATAAGTCGTGAAGCATTTAGACTAAAAGGAACACAGTCCTTTTACGAAAAAATTAAAAAAGAATTTGGTGACTTTTATTTAATTCCTGAAGGCGGAACCAATGATTTGGCTGTTAAAGGATGCGAAGAAATTTTGACGGAAACTGACCGTAAATTTAATTACATATGTGCTTCCGTAGGAACAGGAGGTACCTTATCAGGCTTGATTAATAATTCAAACACAGCACAAAAAGTTTTAGGTTTTTCAGCTTTAAAAGGTGACTTTTTAAAAGAAGATATTAGTAAATTTGCAAAACAAGATAATTGGCAATTAATGACAGATTACCATTTTGGTGGTTATGCTAAAATAAATGCAGAATTAGTAACGTTTATTAATAGCTTTAAAAAGCAAAATAATATTGCATTAGACCCTGTTTACACAGGAAAAATGATGTTTGGTATTTACGATTTAATTAAACGTGATTATTTTAAGCCAAATTCTGAAATATTAGTGATTCATACTGGAGGTTTGCAAGGTATTGTAGGTATGAATAAAAGATTAAAACAAAAACAACAACAGTTAATTTTATAATTGATGAAAAAAATAATTACCATGCTTTGTCTTACTTTATTAATTGTAAGTTGTGGCTCTTCAAAAAAAGTGACTACAAAAAAAGGTAGACAAAAAACAGTTAGGGTTGTACGAAATAAAAAGGATGCTAAAAAAGACACCAAGGAAGATGTTATTGTAGTAGACACTCCAATAAAAGAAACACCTGAAGTGTATGCTAGTAAAACGGACGAATATATTGCAATTTATAGTGATATAGCTCAAGATGAAATGCGTAATTATAATATACCTGCAAGTATTACTTTAGCACAAGGAATATTAGAGTCTGCTTCTGGACAAGGTCGTTTGTCTGTAGAAGCTAATAACCACTTTGGAATTAAATGTCATGAGTGGACAGGTGCAAAAATTTATCATGATGATGATGCCTCTCAAGAGTGTTTTCGTAAGTACAAAAACTCTAAATACTCGTTTAGAGATCACTCACTATTTTTGACAGAACGTAAACGCTATTCAAAACTATTTACGCTAGAAAAAGATGACTATAAAGGTTGGGCCAGAGAGCTTAGAGCAGCAGGTTATGCTACAGACAGAAAATATCCAGATAAATTAATAAGCCTAATAGAGCGTTATCAATTATATCGTTTTGATGCTGTAGTTTTAGGTAAGCAAAATGTAGCAAACGACAAGCATACTGTTGTGAAAGGCGATACATTATATTCGATATCAAAAAAATATAACCTAACTATAGATACTATTAAGTCTTTAAATAGTTTAGAAGGCGATAACCTATTTGTAGGTCAAGTGTTATTTGTAAAACCAATTCCAAAAGATTTTTAAAGTCTATGATTTATAAACGTAGTAGTGCTTTGTTTGCAGAAGCAGAGCAAGTAATACCAGGAGGAGTAAACTCACCTGTAAGAGCATTTAAAGCAGTAGGTGGAACACCTATTTTTGTTAAAGAAGCTAAAGGTGCTTATTTATATGATGAAGATGATAACAAATTAATAGATTACATCGCATCTTGGGGACCAATGATTTTAGGTCATGCACACAAACCAGTGGTAGATGCAGTTATTGATAAAGCAAAAAAAGGAACATCCTTTGGAATGCCAACTCAAATTGAAACTCAAATTGCAGAGTTAGCTGTGTCAATGGTACCAAATATTGACAAAATACGTTTTGTTAATTCTGGGACAGAAGCCTGCATGAGTGCTGTTAGATTGGCTAGAGGATATACAAACAAAGACAAAATAATCAAATTTGCTGGTTGTTATCATGGTCATTCAGACTCATTTTTAATTCAAGCAGGAAGTGGAGCAGTAACTTTTGGATCACCTAATAGTCCTGGAGTTACCCAAGGTACAGCAAAAGATACATTATTAGCAAAGTATAATGATTTGGCTAATGTCGAAGCTTTAATTAATGCTAATAAAAACGAAATAGCTTGTATAATTATCGAGCCTGTTGCTGGAAATATGGGTTGTATTCCTCCAAAAGCTGGGTTTTTAGAAGGTTTACGTGACCTTTGTGATGCTAATAACATACTTTTAGTTTTTGACGAAGTTATGACTGGCTTTAGATTAGCCAAAGGTGGTGCACAAGAATTACTAGGTATTAAAGCAGATATTGTATGTTTTGGTAAAGTGATAGGTGGAGGATTGCCTGTTGGTGCTTTTGCAGCTAGAGCTGAAATAATGAATCATTTAGCACCTTTAGGTCCAGTGTATCAAGCCGGAACATTAAGTGGTAATCCATTAGCTATGGCAGCAGGATTAGCTATGTTAAACGAGTTAAATTCTGGTGATGTTTTTGAAAGTTTAGCAAAAAAAACAGCCTATTTACATAAAGGTATTGCAACCGTTTTAACAGAATTAAACATTACTCATACAATAAACAGAGTTGGCTCTATGATATCTGTTCACTTTTGTGAAGATGAGGTTGTAGATTTTGAAACATCTGCTAAAGGAAATAACGACACGTTTAAAACCTTTTTTCATGGCATGCTTAACCAAGGTATTTATTTGGCACCAAGTGCTTTTGAAAGTTGGTTTTTAAATGATGCTTTATCTTATGAAGATTTAGATAAAACTATTGCAGCATGTAAAGCAGTATTTAGTTAACAGCATTAAACAATAACTATAAAACATAAAAAAGCCGATTAGTTAATAATCGGCTTTTTTTATATAAGTGTATTACTACTCTGTTGTTTTATTAGTTAGACAACTCTAAAAATTTAGTATACTGTTCGTCATTTAAAATTTCTTTAAGTTGAAGAGATAAACGCTCGTTAATTTTTTTACTAAACGTATTATATTCACTTGTACCAACTTCAAACGAGTTGTTTAATGTTTCCGATTTTGAGTAAAATTCTTGATAAGCAACAAACATTAATTCCTGAGTTGGCTCATAAGCTTTAACAAGTCTTCCAATTTCTGCAGTTTTTGCTTGTGCTGCATTATTTATTTCTGCACTAAATTTTTGTTGTGCATTAGCAGTTGTTGTTGCTAGTGTTAAACCAAAAACGAAAAGACAAAGTGTAATTATTTTTTTCATTGTGTAAGTGTTAATTAATTATACTCTCAAAGTAACACTATTTGATTAATAATTACAAATAAAAAAGCACTGAATAGACAATCAGTGCTTTTTTACCTTTAAAAGTAAATGTTTGATACTAAATAATAGATTTAATTGTCAGATTTATCCTCTTTTTTATGATCTTTTTTGTTTTTTGAACCCTTTTTCATGTGCTTACGTCCATGTTCTCTTTTTGATAAAGATTTTTCCCACTTAGTGTATTGCTCAGCAGTAAGGATTGTTTTCATTTTTTTCTTAGCTTCAATTTGTGCATCTAATTTAGCATTCATGCGCGCTAACTTTTCTTCTTTAGTAGGTTTTACACGCTCTTTATTATCTTTTTCGGCTAAGCGCTTATCAAATTTTTCTTTACGTTTTTTAGCACTTTCTAAATTTAAAGCCATCACTTTTTGTTGTTGGGCTTCTGTTAAATCTAAATGTAACGTCATTTTTTTTGTTTGTAACTGTGCCATATCCTGAGGATCTAAGTTTTGGCGTTGCTCCAAACGTTCTTTTTTATTTTCTTGACGCTTTTCTTTTTTGTTGTCTTGTGCATTTGCTTGAAATGTTATTAAAGCTAATGCTAGTATTACTAATCTTTTCATCTTTTTTGTTTTTTAAATTGTTATACTACTAAGACGTGCAAATTTGAGAATGGTTTAAACGCCTTAGTTTTTTTAATCTTTAATTAACAGTTTAAAAAGATTGGTGGACAGTTAATTACAATGTGTTTAAATAGGATTTAATCAAGAAATAACCTTCTGTATGGACAAAGGTAGTGCCCAATAATGGCATGCTAAACAACTCTTGATAGTTGACCATTCTAGAATTTATTTCACCTTTTTTTTCTAAAATAGATGTGTTTTCAAAAAGGGTTTCATATCTAAAATCTAAAGTGGTTTGTACATCGCAATAACCTCCTGGTTGGTGACAAGAGGCACAATTAACATCTAAATATGCTCTAGCACGATCTTGTAAAGAGTAGGTGGCATCATCTTCCCAATTTGGTAAAGTTGTTATTGTGGAAATATCTGATATGCCAGTAATTTGATTGTTGTTTATTAGGTTTTGTAGTTGATTATTGTAATTAATGGAGCGTAATTTGGGTCCTAATGGTTTTACTTGGTCATTGTTTGAATGGCAGGTTACACAATCTAAGTTTGATGGAATTTGATAATTTACAGCTACAGTTGTCCCATTTTTATCAATAAAAGAAACAGGTACTGTTGCAGCATTGTTTTCTAAAACTGCTTCGGTTTGTGCTTCGTTCCAGTGGTAATCACCAGCAATCCATGTTCCGTTTTGTTTTATTAGTAACCTGGTTTCGATAATTTTTCTGCCTTGGCTTAAATCATTTTCATCTAAATTGTAATAAAAAGACTTAACTATTATCGAGTTGTCTGGAAACTCTGGCATTCCATTACCTACAGCTGCTAATGTTTCGCCTTCAGGCAATACAATAAAACGTGCTTTATGTGCATAATCCGTAAAAAGTGGTGTGTTTAAAGTGTATGTAAAACTATAAGGAGATGGTGTTAAATCTTTAAGTGGTCCTTCAAAAAGATTAAGTTGTGACAGGTTAGGTAATAATTGTGCAATAGGTCGTGGTGTAGTCGTTACTGGTATATCTATGGTGTCAACATCTTCATTTTTACTACAGGAAAAGCAAAGTAATAGTGTTAGTACTAATGTGGTTAGTTTATTCATTGTTAGTGGTTTTGAATTGTGAAAATAAAGAAAATGAATGAATTATAATGTCTGTAAGTTTAAATGTTGGGAATAAAAAAAAGGAATTACACGTATGTAATTCCTTTTTATATATTTAAATGTTGCGTTTTGTAACGCTGTATTTATATAGTTTCAACAAATAATCCATCGTCTGTTTTATTGACTTTAGCGACACCTAATTTGGTTAATCCTTTAATAGTTTTGTCCCATTTTTTGTTACTTAAACCAGATTGTTCTTTAAGTGTATTAAGGTCTATTGGGCTACTTGCTTTTACTAATGCGAATAGTGCTTTTTCGTCCTCTGTCATTGGAACTGCTTTTTTCTCAGGTCTCATTTGTGGAAAAAACAGGACTTCTTGTATTGATTTATTATTGGTTAAAAACATAATTAATCTATCCATACCAATTCCCATTCCTGATGTTGGAGGCATTCCGTACTCTAATGCACGTAAAAAGTCTTCATCTATAAACTCGGTAGCTTCATCATCTCCTTTTTGAGCTAATTTTAATTGGTGCTCAAAACGCTCGCGTTGGTCAATTGGATCATTTAGCTCTGAATATGCATTTGCTATTTCTTTACCACAAACCATTAACTCAAAACGTTCTGTTAATTCTGGATTATCTCTATGCTCTTTACATAAAGGACTCATTTCTTTTGGATAGTCTGTAATAAAGGTTGGTTGTATGTAGTTACCTTCACATTTTTCTCCAAAAATTTCGTCTATTAATTTACCTTTACCCATGGTTGCATCTACGCTAATACCCATGTCTTTGGCAGCAGTACGTATTTGATCTTCTGTTTTACCATTAATATCAAAACCTGTAAAGTGTTTAATAGAATCTGCCATAGTGACTCTAGCATAAGGCGCTTTAAAATCTATTTTATGTTCACCAAATGTAGCTTCAGATGTTCCGTTTACAGCTATTGCGCAATGCTCTAGTAATTGTTCGCAGAAATCCATCATCCAATTGTAGTCTTTATAAGCTACATAAATTTCCATTGCTGTAAATTCTGGATTATGTGTACGATCCATTCCTTCGTTACGGAAATTTTTTGAAAACTCATAAACCCCTTCAAAACCACCAACGATTAGACGTTTTAAATACAGCTCGTTAGCAATACGCATATATAATGGTATGTCTAAACTGTTATGGTGTGTAATAAAAGGACGTGCAGCAGCACCACCTGGAATAGGTTGTAATATTGGTGTTTCTACTTCAAAATATCCAGACGAATTAAAGAAGTCACGCATCGCGTTAAATAACTTAGTACGTTTTACAAAAACTTCTTTTACTTTAGGGTTAACAACTAAGTCAGCGTAACGTTGTCTATAACGTTGTTCAGGATCTGTAAAAGCATCAAATGTATTACCTTCGGCATCTGTTTTAGGCAGCGGTAAGGGTTTTAAAGCTTTACTTAAAACTGTAAAGTTTTTAACCATTACTGTTTTTTCGCCAACTTTAGTGGTAAAAAGCTCACCTTCTACACCAATAAAATCTCCAATATCTAAAAGTTTTTTATAAACAGTGTTGTATTTTGTTTTGTCCTCACCTGTACAGATTTCATCTCTGTTAAAATAGACCTGAATACGACCTTCACTATCTTGTAGCTCTGCAAAACTAGCATTACCTTGAATACGTCTAGACATCAAACGACCAGCAATAACAACCTGTTTGCCTTCCTTAAATTCCTGTTTTATTTGTTTAGAATTGTTAGAAACAGGATATAAATCTGCTGGATAAGGGTTGATACCTAACTCGCGTAATTTTGCAAGTTTTTCTCTACGTACGAGCTCTAGCTCAGATAATTGTGACATAGTATTATTGTAATAAATTTAAGACGCAAATATAAGGATTTGATTTGCGGTTTTGATATTAAATTTAAGAAATTACGGTTTGTTAAATACTGCCAAATCTTTTCTTTTATAGGGAATAGGCAAGATAAATTGTATCTTTGCAACATTAAACTTTACCATGAATAAGAACGTACAAATACAAGATTTAGGTACTAAAGACTTTAAAGAGACTTGGGATTATCAAGAAGTATTATTTAAAGGTATTTTAGATACAAAAATTAAAAATAGAAGGGAAGCTGCTGGTCTTGAAACCAATAATTACTTTTTATTTGTTGAGCATCCACACGTTTATACTTTAGGTAAAAGTGGTGATATGTCTAATTTATTGTTAAACGAAGATCAATTAAAAGAGAAAGGTGCATCGTTTTATAAAATTAATAGAGGAGGAGATATTACGTACCATGGTCCTGGACAATTAGTTGGTTATCCTATTCTGGATTTAGATAATTTTTTTACTGACATCCATAAATATTTGCGTTTTTTAGAAGAAGTTATTATTTTAACTTTAGATGAATATGGTTTAAAAGCAACACGTAGTGAAGGAGAAACAGGTGTTTGGTTAGATGTAGGAACCCCTTTTGCGCGTAAAATTTGTGCAATGGGAGTTAGAGCTAGTCGTTGGGTTACAATGCATGGTTTTGCACTTAATGTCAATGCTAATTTAGGTTACTTTGATAATATTATTCCATGCGGAATTAAAGGTAAAGCAGTAACTTCCATGCAAGTAGAATTGGGTGTTAAGTCTGTAGATGAAGCAGAAGTGAAATCTAAAATATTAAAGCATTTTAGTGCTATGTTTGAAGCTAACTTTATATAAATTTAGTCTTTAACATAGGCTAGGTAAGCCTCTGCAATCTCTGTTAAACTAAAGTGTTTCCACTCTTTGTTTTGTATGCGTTTTACAAGCGCAGGATAATCTTTAAAATAAATACCCATTGCTTTTTTTACTTGACCATTAGTAAACCCTTTACCACTTACTATATAGGCTTTGTCCTCTGTTGGACGTTGGTATAAAAAGTAAACAAATTCCCAAATAGAGTGTGCACCAGTTATGGATTTCATGATTCCTTTTTTATCCAACTTATAGCGTTGTGCAAGCGAGTATCCTTTAATAGCATCATTGGCATATATTAATAACATCCAATGTTTATTCTTTTTTTCGGATACTATTTCTTTTCCAAAGGATTTAAATAAATGGACAACAGTGTTTCTGACAAACAAAAATTTATTTCCGTTTTTAGCTGTATATAAAATTTGAGAAATAGTGTCTTCGTCAATTTTTAAAACTTTTGCTTTAGCACTAGATTTATATTCTACTTTACCATCCAACATTTTATTAGAAGGTAGTCTAGCTAAGCCTTCTTTAACGGTTCCGTCTGTCATTAGTATTTTGGCAGTGTGATATTGTGCGTTAGCAAAAAATGAACTTAAAATAAACGTTAGGTATAAAAGGGATTTCATGTAAAAACGGTTAGTTATTGATTATTAGCTTAATTAGCAATCAATTTAATTAAAAGTATTTACATATAAAAATGGTCTATCAGTTTTTAATTAGCATACCATCTTTAAAATAGTGAATTTTAAAATCTTTAAAATGGGTTAATAAATCCGGTTTAGATATAAAATAGCGTCGATTTATATTATCAAAAAACAAGATTTGAGCTTTACCTTGTTTGATGTCTTGGGTCATTTTTTGTAAAGCACTATCGTAAGTTTTTGTATTTACAAATGGAAGTTTATGGTTATTTACATTTTTATAAAAACGCATGATATCGTGTGCATTGGTATAAAGATTTAATGTGTCTTTGGACTTTATGTAGTTAATAGATTGGGAGTTTTTCCATACTTCTGCACTATACTGCGTACCGTTTTGATAATGGTTGACTCTTAATTGGTAGGTATTTAAAATATTGGATAGTAATAGTATTATAAAAAAGACTATGGTTATTGGTTGATATTGTTTCGGTTTTAGAATTGGGTTTAAAATTAAAACGACTAGTGTTAATATGATAAAATAAAATGGAAAGAATATTCTGGTATTAACAGGCACGTTTTCATCAAAAAAAGAAATAGAAAGTACTATAAATACTGTATAAGAACACAATAAAGTTACCAATAATAAGATGATAGGTGTACAGGATTTAACTTGTGCTATTATTATTTTTTGTATTGTTTTAAATTTAAAAAAACTAATAACCATGAAGCTTAAAATGATTGTTGCTATATAGCCATTATATAAAAACCAGTAAATTATTGTTTTGGTTAATGATAATAATCTTCTAAATCTGAAACCAAAGAAATCGATATTTCTTATGGTGTTAGAATTGTTAAAATAGTAGCAGTAAATAAGCCAGAGAATAAATAGACTTAACGAAGAGATTGTATAAATTAAAACCGCTTTTAATCTTGGTTTAATTTTAGATTTATGGAATATTAAAATATAAAACCCAAAACCAACAATATATCCAAAACCTGCATATCTAGTTAATAATAACGCGCTAGATATTACTCCAGCCCAAATAAGATATTTGTAGCTGTTAGTTTTAACCCATTTAATAAAAAGCAATGTTACTAATAGTAGTAAAACCATAAATAACCCTTCGCTTAAAAAGTAAATAAAGACTAGCGATGTGTAGGAGGTTAAAAGTAAAATAACAATAAAAGGAATGACTTTTTTGTCAATTTTTAGTGTTGTTAAAAGGTTGTAAAAAATTAATGAAATTGTAGAAAGCAGTCCTACATTTAATATAAAGGCGCCAGTAAGTATACTGCAATTAAATAGCTTGGTCGTTAATGCTACTAATAATGGGTAAAGTGGAGGCCAATGCGTAATTAGTATTCCGTTTTCGTCTACGATACCATTACCTAGTAAAATACTTTTTACTATTTGAATATAGGACACAGAGTCTGGCGTGACACCTAATTTATAAGGCCCACTAAAATAAGCGAATAGTAAGGTGAATGCAATAGAAATTAAAATGATTAATTTTTTTGTCATCACTATTTACCTTTTAATAGCCCATATTTAGTAATACAATATAAGGCTCTAAAACCGTCTTTCCATGATATTTTTTTACCTTCCTGATAGGTTCTTCCATAATATGAAATACCGACTTCGTAAATACGTATGTAAGGTATCCTAGAAATTTTAGCAGTTACTTCGGGTTCAAAACCAAAGCGTTTTTCTTTGAGGTTAACAGATTTAATAATTTCGCTTTTAAACATTTTATAGCAAGTCTCCATGTCTGTAAGGTTTAAATTGGTTACTGCATTAGAGAAAAAGGTTAAAAACTTATTTCCTATAGTATGCCAAAAAAACAATACACGATGTGGATTACTACCCATAAATCTTGAACCATACACGATGTCCGCAAATCCGTCTGTGATTGGCTTTAATAGGACGTTATACTCGTTTGGGTTATATTCTAAATCTGCGTCTTGGATTATAATATAATCTCCAGTTGCTTGTTTAATGCCTTCATGGAGTGCTGCACCTTTACCTAGATTTACTTTTTGCTTAAAAAACTTAATATCTAAATTAGGATTATTAGCAATAAAAGTTTCAATGGTTTTTTTTGTTTGATCTGTAGAGCAATCATCAATAATTACAATTTGCTTTTTTATACCAAATAGCAATGTCACACTATTAATCTTGTCCAGTATTGGTGTGATAGTGCTTTCTTCATTATAAGCAGGAATTATAATAGACAAGGTTTTAATAGACATGTTTATGGCGTTTGGTTTTAGGCTTCGACGTTAAAAAATACTTTATAATAATGCATTTTTTTCTCTTCGTCATAACCACGTTCAAGGTATTCTGCACTTGCATCTGGAGCATCTATGTCTAGTTTAATTTGGATGTTTGTATCCAATTTAATTTCGGTTTTAATTTTTTTCTTTTCTTTATTTAAAACTTTTTCTGAGACATCAAATTGATTTCTGATTAACACATTCTGTTCGGATTCAAAATCTTTTTTATAGCTTTCAAATAAATCCATGTGTTTGTCTTCCACAAACACTTCGTCTTTAAATCGCTCGACATTTACTATTTCATTTTCTTTAAAAAAGTCAATAGTTTTAGCTAAAAAGGTGTTATGTTCTTGGGCTCCATAGGTTGTTTTAATTATTTCTGTCGAAAATTCTTTACAAAGCTCAAGATAGTTTTGTGTATGACTATTGTAGTCATCTGCATATTTTATGTTTAAAAACTTATCTATCCAATACGCAGCATCATAATTATTGTTGTCTACGGTTAACACAACTTTACCTTCGGCATCTCCTGTATTTAAAATTAAACAGCCCTTATCTACTTTTTTAGCATTGATCCCTTTTTGGACTAAAACGTCGTAACTGTTATCTTCTAAATAGGTCTGAAAAAAGTTGGTTTTGTTTTCTATTTTAAAAATTCCAATAGCGTCCACAACCATTTCATTATGTTCAATACCATCAAAATAGGCAACAATTACGTCTCCAGTTTTAATTTGTGCAGAGGTTGATTGCTCATATAAATGTTTAACTACATTTTTAGAGACGTCCACAAAAGTTTCGTCATCTGCAAAAATTTCTTTAGTGTAAGCATTAATTTCATTTAGCTCGATATTGGCATGATGATTAAATCTGTGACTTTGGACTAAGCTTGTAAATGGTCTTAGTAAAAAAGGAACCATTAACTCATAACTGGCTTCATCAAAAATAAGTTCTTTTTCAGAAAAGGCATTTTTTGTGTCGTTATGTTTGTTTCCTACTTTGTGAATAATACACTTTAAAATAGAGGCTTTGTTACGATTAATCATTATTAAAAATGGTGTTTGTTTTAAAATACAATGTTACTAAATATAGCCTAAATACAACACAAAAAAACCGAAGACTTTGCTTCGGTTGTTTTTGTGTTATAATGTAAAATTAATAAGCTATACCATAATAATCACATACTTGATAATAGTTAGTAATGTCAATTCCAGCTTGACTTAATTGATTGTAGGTTTGTTGTTTACTGTTGGTTGTAAATCTTGCACTAGACGAAGACTCAATTATAATAACTCTTAAAGAGGATAAGTCTCCTGCTGCTATAGTATAGCTTGATCCTGAGGCGTCACCATAATCAAAATCAATACCACCAAGATAGTGTATTACGTGAACAGAAAAGTCAAACGCAATAGTATCAAATGG
Source organism: Olleya sp. UBA1516 (assembly GCF_002323495.1). NCBI lineage: Bacteria > Pseudomonadati > Bacteroidota > Flavobacteriia > Flavobacteriales > Flavobacteriaceae > Olleya > Olleya sp. UBA1516. The sequence goes on along the minus strand of NZ_DCQO01000013.1, from coordinate 13,004 downwards.
ACATGGTACAGTTACCCAATTATTAGGATTGTTATTTAAATAAGTAAGTATGACACCATTGTCTAATATGTCTTGTGTTATTTCTGGAATTGCTACAGAGGTGTAATTACCTGCAAAGGTTGAAGCATCAAGAGTAATGCTTTGTACATTAGCATTTCCGTCCATACCATCTGTTCCGTTAATTCCATCAATACCGTCTGCACCAGCAGGACCATCTGCACCATCTTCTGTTGAACATGAAAAGTTAAAAGCAACTATAATTGCTAATAGGACAAATTTTGATTTTAATAATAAATGTTTCATTGTGTTTTTGTTTAAATGATTAATAGTTTTTGTTTTCCTATTAATAGATCAAAAATGAAAAGGTTAACGTAAGAGATAAAAAAAAGCCGAAAAAAAATATTTTTCAGCTTTTTAACTAAATTGACTAATTCTAGCTTTCTTCTTCACCAACAGGCTCGTTAGAGGTTTTTATGCTATTCCATTCTGGGTGAGTAGAATTTAAGTAAGCATACACTGGTTTTTCATTTCTAACCATATCAACATACATCGGCATGTCTTTAAATGGTAAAAATATGGCTCCAACTTTGTTGGCAGGAATATAAGTTGGATCAGGTACAGGACTTGAGTCATGTAAGAAGTACATAATAAATCTGTGGTCTTTGTCATAACAGGTAATGTAACCTTGGATTTTAATTTTTTTACCATTCCATGTTGCAGAATTTTGATAACCCAAAGCCATTTTGTAAGTGTTAACTGTAAATTGTTTTGTTGCCATAATTAAATATGTTTTAAGATTAATAACACTTATTAATGGTTTTGGTAAGTAAAGGTTAACACATAGAATAAAAAAAGCCGAAACATTTGTTTCGGCTTTTAAACTAAATTAAATAATGAAAACTCAATCAATCAGTTTAAAGGGATATTATCAATTAAAAATAAGCAGACAATCCAATGCCTAGAAAGATGGATGATAAACTCTCTTTGTACTCTGAAGGTGCATCTTCTGGGTTTATGTCTTCCCAAGAATAATTTATAGAAGGTTCAATAGCGACATGATCTCCTAGTAAAAAAGAATAGCCAACACCAACTCTAAATCCAAAGGATGACGCTTTAGTTTCTAACGTTTCGAGTTCGGTAAAACTACTTTCGGTAGTTGTTTTTTGAGATCCGAAACCAACAACAGCTTCGGCAAAAAGACCATTGTCTAAATAATATCTAGCAAAAGGTAATACTGCAAAACCATTGGTTGTGGTTTCTATATCTCCAAAAAACTCATCTTCTTGTTTTTCTTTATTGGTAGTTATGGAAAGCTCTAGTCCAATAGCAAGATTATCTGCTATAAAATAACCTGCTTTAGGAGTAATATTAGTTGTAAAAGCAGTGGCTTTATTATCATTAATTTTTCGGGTTGTATTGTATACTAAAATGCTTCCGTTAGTTAAAAATGTCCCTTTGGTTTTGGCTTGAAAAACATCTTGAGCTTGGCAGTTTAAGCTTAAAATAATTAAAGGTAAAATACTTAGTGTTTTAAAAATGTTCATTTTATTGTTGGTTTATAATTAATAATTTACATTAGTTTTTTATAGTCAGATGACTTTATGGTTATAGTGGTTTTGTCCAAAGCAATACATGTCATTTTTATGGCTTTAGGTTTGCGTTTAGAGGTGTCAACCATATCCATTTCTAGCGTTAGTCCATCTATCATTTTCATCCAAGATTGATTATTCCCTTTTTTGCTTTTAAGGTTGTACATGGATTTTACAAATGATATACCTGCGTTTTGTGTAATCCAAACAGTACCTTCAATTTCTGGTCCTTTAACTTTAAAAGCTTCACATGTATAGCCTAATATTGTTTTAGTGTTTCCTGTAGCTATTATGCTTATTTCGGATTGATTAATAGCGTCGTCAGTGGAGTCCTCAAAGTTTAAACCCATAGACATTAGTGTTTTGTCGCCTTTATTGTCCATAAACATATACATGGATTTTTTGTCTATATCCATAACGCTTATCACATCATTCTTACCTGTTTTATCAGGAATACTGGTTCCAAAATAATTTCCAGCATTGGTTAAATAGTAGACTAAGTTTGTTGTGCGTTTGCCATCTTCTATTTGCATGACGTATTTATGAGAAAATGTGTAAGTGTTTGCAGGAGTTTCAGCAGATGTACTAGTGCCAAAAGGTGATTTATTATTACTAGTTGCGGTTTTAGGATCACTACTATTATTAAATGTAGAATCAAAAGCTTTTTCAGTTTCGCGTTCGGTTTTTTGTTCAACTTTCTTTTCTAAAGTTTTTTCGGCAGCTTTTTCTGCTTTTTTAGCTAGTTTTTTCCAAATCTGTGCATTACTTGACGTTACAAAGCAGCACATTAATATTATTAGTAAGGGTTTTAAAAGTTTCATTGTTTTATTTTTAATGGATTAATTATTCGTCTTTTTTAGCTTCCTTTATTTGTCTTCCAATAGCTTGTCCTAATGAGTCTTTTTGTTTTTGTGTCAAATCTTTAGATAACAAGTAATATTGATTTTTCAGCTCTGTTTTTTGTTTTTCAGGTAAGTCCGATTTTTCTAATAACTCTAAATATCCTATTGCTTTTCCGTTAGCGTTACCATCAAGGTTTTCGCCAAAAAGGCTTGTTAAAGTTTGAGTCCCTTTATCTAAAAAATTGTTAGAGTTAGTAGTAGTAGAATCTTTAGTAGCAGTTTTGTTTTGTCCATGTCCACTAATAGTAAAAGTTAATAGTATCATGGTTGTGAATAGCAGTGTTTTCATTTTTTTAAAGTTTTATAAATACGCTTATTAATGTTTTGATTTTAAAAAGGTTAACAGAAGATGCTTTTTATTTTAAAAAAAAGTTAATTTTACTTTTACGTGTTAACCTTTCCTTCAAACCAAGTATTAAATGGCAAATAACCAAGAAGAAATATCGCTTCAAAGTTTAAAACAGGGCTCAGACCAAGCACTTCAGCAAGTGTATGAAGACAACAGAGACAAGTTTATAAATTTTGCTAGACGTTATAATTTGGATACCGATGACATTATAGATATTTACCAAGATGCTTATATCGTGTTTTATAACAATGTAATGAGTGGTAAAATTGAAAGCTTTACAAGCAGTATTTCTACTTATTTATTTAGTATTGGTAAATATTTAATCTTTGATAAGATGAAAAAAAACAACAAAAAAGTAAGTTCTAATTTTGATTTATCCTTAGTTAAGGATTCTGATGATTTAGTAACTACCTTGGATGTTGAAAATGAAGCGTTAACCCAAGAGCAAAAGCTACTAAAACAGCACTTTAAAGACTTAGGTAAGCAATGTCAAGAGTTACTTACCTTGTTTTATTACAGAGGATTTACCATTAAAGACATTTTAAAACATAGTAATTATAATAGCGAAAACGTTATTAAAAGCGCTAAGTCTAGATGCCTAAAAACCTTAAAACAACGTATTAATAGCAACCCTAAATAACATGGATAAACAACAACTTTTATATCTATATTTTTCTGATAAATTAACTTCAGAACAAGAACAAGTATTTAAAGATTTGCTAAATACCGATTCTGAATTTAAAGCGCAATTTGAATTTGAAAATAATATCAAGCAAGTCATTAAGGCAGAACAAAGCGATACTTTAAAATCTAAACTACAGGGTTTTGAAAAAAAGATAAAGACTGAGCAAAACAATGCCAAATCATGGTTTAATTGGCGCATTGCTGCATCCATTGTCTTTTTTTTAGCAGCTGGTTGGTTTGGTTATGATGCTTTTTTTGGTGTAAATTATGAGGATTTATATGCTACCAATTATAAAAACTATCCAAATACAGTTTATACTATTACAAGAGGGGAAGATACAAGTAGTCTTGAACGTGAAGCTTTTGTAGCTTATGAAACTGAAGACTATAATTTAGCAATTCAAAAATTTAATAAAATAGAAAATAAACAACCTTACTTTAATTTTTATAAAGCAAATTCGTATTTAGGTTTAGGCGAATTAGATAAAGCAAAAGATTTGTTTAAAATAGAAACAGAAGCAGATGAAGCTGAATTTAAAGCGGAAGCTAAATGGTATTTGGCCTTAATTAATTTGAAACAGCATAATAAAACCGAAGCCACTAAATATCTTGAAACTTTAATTGCAAATTATAATTACAAAAAGGAGGAAGCTAAAACGTTACTTGAAAGTTTAAACTAACTATTTTTCTTTTTTAATAATATACCTAATATTACTATTAGCAGTATTCCCGCTATAATCCATAACCAATAATGCGTTGAGGTTAAAGGCTCAGTATTTCCAGAAATTACAAATGCAGACCAATAATATGGATGCGATAAGGCATTGTCTTTATTTTGTTTTACAAAAGTTAGCTTAGCTTGTTGTAGTGCTAAGTCTTTAGGTTGTCCGTTTGAAAGGTTTTTGTAAAAATCTGACATTAATGCAGCAGAAGACGCATCGTTAATTTTCCAAAGTGTACTAGATATGCTTTGTGCGCCACTAAAGTAAAAGCCTCTTGCTAAACTTAATAATCCTTCACCACGTTTTAAGTCTCCTATTCCGCTCTCGCAAGCAGATAGGGTAACCAAATTGGCATTGAGTTTTAAATTATACAAGTCTTTAGTATACAGATAACCGTTTTGCCTATTTTTAGTGGTAAATGCTAAAAATGAAAACTCCGGAGCTTCATCATTAAAAACAGCATGTGTTGCCAAGTGTAAAATACTATAATTAGTACTTTTAGTATTAAAATTTTGTAAGGTAGCATTGTCATGACCTAATACTTGACCTTTAAAATAATCTGCACAATCCTTTGCTTCCTTTAAGTTATTAGGTAACGCTAGTAAATTGCTGTTGTTAAAACTTGGCGCGAAAGCTAAAAGTTTTCCATTATTAGATTTTTTAGCTTGTAATTGCTGTAATAATGTTGCAGAATTAATGTAACTTATATTATGTTTTTCAAGTAAATAATTGGATTTATTATCAATTAGAGCAGCAAAAGGTATGTAGTTTAACAATCCATCGGCTACAATTATTAGATTTTGATTTAATTTATTAATAGGAGCTATTATCTTATCGTGTAAACTTTCTAGATTTTTTCTTAACAGCTCTAAATTGGATTTAGGATTGCTAAGCATTTTATATGTTAATTTTACTGAATCATTAAAATTATAATCCAATGTTATTCTCTTAAGTTGTTTTGTGTTTTTAGTTATTCCAAATGCATAGATCGCATTTTCACCATAAAAATAGGAGATAAGCATATCTTTTTTAGATAATAGTTGTTGTGTTTTTTTTAAACTAATCCCTTTTGAATTGTACTTTAAATTAAAGTAATTTTTATAGTTTGACTCTAGACGTTTTACATAATTAGTATGTTCTAGTTTTAAGTTGGTTAACTCTTCTTTTAAAGTTTCAGTTTTATTAACGTTTAGTTTTTTTTCTAAAGTGGTAATTTTATATTTTAAAACGTCTCCTTCTTCAATTATGTTTTTTGGGATATTTGCATAACTGGTAGCTTTACTACTTAATAAGGCTTCTAAAAGTAAAACGCTTTTACTTTTTTCTGCATATAAAAAAGCTTGATCTATATAAGAGTTATTATTGCTTTTGCTATCTAAAGCAAAACAGGCCTCTATACCTGACTCAAACAATGGAAAAGCATTTTCTATAAAAAAAAGTTTGTCATCATTATACCTAAAGGTTGGTCTTAGTTTGTCTAGAATACTAATAGCATAATTTACTGTGTTGATAGTTTCAATAGGATTATTAAGATTGTTTAATGTAATAGCTTTTAGCTTTAATGTTTTTAATAAGTTTATTTGATTAATGCTTGATTTAATAGAGTCATTTTGAAATAAATTTATGGCTATATTATAATGGTTTATAGCTTTATTTGGATCATCGTACTTTTGATGCAACTCGCCTATATCAGAATTTGTAATTGCTATATATTGGTTGTTTTTATACGATCTAGTAGCTTTTTTTTTGTAAAAATCTAGCGCTTTATTTAATTCATTTAATGCTTTTTCATAGTTGTTTTCATTATCATATATTTCGGAGTATAGTTTATAATAATTTACATTGTACATATGGTTTATATCTAAATACTGTTTAGCTTTTTTTAGATAAAACTTAGCACTATCAATTTTTTTTAATTGAATGTAATTTTTGGCAATATTAAAACACGAAGACATAATATTGTTTGAGCCACCTTTATTATCGTAGTAGTTTAAAAATTTAAGAAAATAGCTGTTAGATTGTTTATGCTTGTTTTCTTTTTTTAAAACTTCGGCTAGCAAATTATAGTTTGAGTATATCAAATCATTATTAGTACTATCTATTGTTTTTAAAAACCTGATATTTTTATCATACAGTGCTTTAGATAAGGCGTATTTACCTTCGTCAGTATTCATTTTAGCCACATAACTATAAGCTACAGAAAGAAACGTTTTGTTTTTTAAAAGTTGGGAGTTGTCAGCGTTTGCGGTGTTATCAATTATTTTTTGAAAACGATTTTTAGCTGCTTCGTAATTATTTAAGCGGTAATAATAAAAACCATAATAAAAGTTAATATGGTTTTTATATTTAAGACTGTTTTCTAAGGTGTTAAAGTAATTTTTTTGACTATTATATAAGGAGTCAATAGTGAATAAAGTAGATTGTCGTTTGGTAAAATTATTATGATAAAACGCTGTGTTATACATTTCAAAATAACTATCCATTGCATAATTCCAATGCTTATTGCTTGCTGCAACTTTAATACTTTGTTTAAAGTAATAATACGCTGAGTCTTGGTTGCTAGTTGCAATATTGATAGCTTTATTACTTAGTTTTTTTATTGTTTTTTCTAAAGCTTGGCTGGACTGTTGTGATAAACTAACTTGAAGTGAAATTAAGCATATAAAAGATAAGATATATTTCATTCATCTTACTTTTTAAACATAACATTATAAGGCTTTTTATTGTTAGTGGTAACTTGTAATTTGTTTGTTCCGTCGCATATTGACGATTTCATTTTATTTACCGGAAAGACAAGAGTGCTATCTTCTAATGTTGTTAAATCATCAGCTGTAAATGTTTGAATTGGATTGTCTTTGTTGTCCAATAAGATAATCTTTATGTTTTTAGTGTCCTTGTCAAAGCTTATGTATTTAACAGAAGGACAACAGTCTGTGAAGGAACTGTCTGGACAAGGTGGGAGAGGGTCTCCTCCTCCAATTGCAATAGAGTCGTTAGTTGCAGTGTATGTGCTTCTTTGATCTGTGTTTTGAATATGTATGGTATAAAGCTGTCTTTCGGTTAAAGTATTTTGTTCAGACAAATCGATTTCAGCTTTATTATTGTTATTACAAGAATTAGCTAACAGAAATAAAGTACATAGGGATATAATTACAGCTTTCATAAAGTAGTGTTTAGTTTATGTTTACTTAATGTTTTAAGTATCATAAAGTTAACGTTTTAATTGAATATTTTAAATAAATCACCAATTTTTTAGCTGTAATAACCTTTTATTCAGTCACTTAATTTATTTTGTAAACTAACACGGAGTTGCTCTCACCTTTTGTCACAAACTCTAGATTATTATCCTTGTCAATATTATCAAGATCTATAGCTGATGTACCGTAAACAGGAAAGTTATCTTGCTGCTTTGCATTGCTATCAAATAACATTACTTTTTGAGTTTGCTTATCGGTAGTGGAAACGTATATTTTATTGTTAATTAAAAATAGTTTTGCAGGCGTATAGCTACCAAAATCTAATTGTAAGGTTTGATCTTTTATATTTAAAGTATTGTCACTTTGTGTAATTAATGTTTTTGTAGTTGCGCTTAAATTTATGTTTTCTGATAGGTTTGTATTACTTACTGTAACCTTTCCTTTTTGGTCTATCGTTGCTAACTTACCGTCTTTAGTTGTTGTTATAAAATCCGAGTTATAATTAAAAATAGCTTGATTTGCATAACTAAGTTTTGTTTTAGGAGTCACTCTGGTTTTACCACGTCTGTCTAAAATGTATAATTGGTTGTCTGTTTTAAAAAGCAGGTAATCTTTTCGGCCAATTCTAATATGTTGAGGTGGTGTGTTTATAGTTTCTTCTGCTTTTTTAAAGTTGAAACCTTTGACCGTTTTACCTTGACTATCATAAACTAGTACATTTTTGTCTTGTGTTATAAACAAGCGGTATTTTTTGTTATTGTCATAGTCAAAAACAGAAAGAGGTTGTGTAATATCATCATTAAAGGTCATCGGAAACGGTTTTACATCCTCTCCAGTATGATCTAAAACATAAACACGATTAGCAGTAGCAAACACTAATTGTAAACGTCCATTTTTGTACATGTCAATTTGATTAACAGATCCTAAAATGGCTCCTTTTAATTGCTTTTTCCATAGTATTTTACCACTATTAGATATTAGATATAAGGTGTTGGCTATGTCCTGTACAATTATATCTTTTTGTTTTGTACGATGGTTTTTAACAAACTGAGGGTTAGTAAGTATGTCATTATCTAATTTAATATTAAACATTTCAGTAACCGAGTTGTCTGAAACCGATGGTTTACTTTGCTTAATAATGGCATTAAAGTGTGCAAAGTCTATGTCGTAAATAAATTGTAAAGCAGTTGTTTTGTAGTTGTCAAATTTAAAATCAAAATTAGTATTCAAGTTAGTTTTGACTATTTGACTTAGATTAATAGGATTTATAACCTGAAGTATAGATGCTTGATTACTTAAGTTTTTCTTTAAATCTTTGTAATAATCGCGATCATTTATTGTAGTCTGATTTTGATAATTAACAATTATATTTTCCAGTGTCTCTGTATTAGATGCAAATACTAAAAACTGATTTATTATAAAGTAGTTAGCAGCCTTGTCTAAATTAACAAATGGTTTTAAATAATCGTTAAATAGTCCAGGTTTAGAAAATTTATAAATGCTAATACCTCTAAAGTCTTCAACTTTTTCTTTTTCACTAAGTAAGGCTTCTTGAGTACTAATAATATCAATAGAGTTTAATACAACAGCACTAGTTGTGTCACTGTAAATTTCACCAAATTCTACGATATTATCAAAAAGAGTCGTTTTAGATTTAAGAGTGTCAATCTTATTGAATTTGTTTAAGTTATGGCTAAATTTTTTATAATCATTAAAAGTAACACTTAAAAAGCCATCACTATTGGAAGGTGTTATTTGTGCTAACTGGTTATCCTGTGGTAAAGTGTTTTTAAACACGTTTAGCAACTTGTTTGTCGTGTCAGAAGCTTTAGTGATTCCGTTTAAAATTAATTGATTTTGACCTATTTCTGTATCAAACGTCAAGTAATCCGTAAAGTTTTTAGACAACACGTTTTTGTTAACAAATATGCTGTTTAAGCCAATGTTGGTGTTTGTGTATACTGATAACGAAGCCTCTTTATCTTGAGTAGCTATTATTTTTTTAATCGAATTTTTGTCAGGTTTACTATTTATTAAGTGTTGCAAATGATCAACATTATTCGCTCCTATAAGTAGGTTTCCAACTGTCGAAACATAAATTATTTGATTTTTATTTGTGATTTTTTCAGCAGATAACCCTTTTAACTTTATAGGCTCTCGTTTAATCTTTAAACTATCAAGATTAAAAACAGTATCATTTAATTTAGTAACAAAACTATATTGTAAACTATCCTTTTTATCTCTAAACAGATTGACGTAAACCTTTTGTTTGCTTTTTATTTGGTTTAATAATTCTAATTTTTCACAAATGTTTTTATAAGACCTTGTGTTAGATAATTGGTCTATAAAATGATTATTGGTTATGTTACTTTTAAAGTTTTCTAGATTGTTAATGGTTAACACATAATCTGCTTGACTAAAAATATAATCTTCAATTGTATTTTTGTTAGTAGATTTTTGACAAGATATTATCAAAAAAATAAATAGTAAACAACACCATATATGTTTCATAAAAGTAGAGAGTTTGTGCAAATATAATAAGTTACAATTCTAATTTCAATTGTTCTGGTAACAGCTTAAAAGATTTTCTGTGGTATTTAGTAGGACCGTATTTTCTAATAGCTTCACGGTGTTGTTTAGTTGGGTAACCTTTATTTTGTTTCCAATTGTACATCGGAAACTCTTCATGGATTTTATTCATGTATTCATCTCGATAAGTTTTGGCTAAAACAGACGCTGCAGCAATAGTTAAAAACTTACCATCTCCTTTAATTATAGTTTCAAACGGAATATCTTTATAAGGTTTAAATTTATTTCCATCCACAATAATAAACTCGGGTGTTTTTTTCATGGCTTCAATAGACTTATGCATCGCTAAAATGGAAGCGTTTAATATATTAATATTATCAATTTCAGCTTCATGGATGTGATAAAAGCCAAAGCACAATGCTTCGTTTTCAATAATTGGTCTTAATAAATCTCTTTTTTTTTCGCTAATTTGTTTAGAGTCGTTCAAAATTTCATTCTTAAAATTAGATTTTAAAATTACAGCAGCAGCAGTAACAGGTCCAGCTAAGCAACCACGACCAGCTTCATCAGTTCCGCACTCTAATTTGTGATTGGTATATTTTAATTTTAGCATTAAATAAAAAAGAAGGTTTGACGTTATATTGTTTCAATTTTGTTCCTTTCTTAACAGAAACCACAAAACCATAAAGATATTTGCTATTTTTGGCAAAAATAAATGATTCAGCTTTTAATTAAAGGTCTAAAATAGTCACCATTTAATGAAAAAAATAATTTTCTCTTTCCTTTTATTCATCATAACTGTTTTTGCTTATGCGCAAAGACCAGTAAAAAAGACTTCAAATAAAGCGATATCTTCAGCCCAATCTAATGTTGTTACCGTTCAGGACAGTGTTAAAAAAGGTAGTGTAGGTGCTAAATCAACACAAAAAAAAGAGGCTGTTATTACAGATTATTTGATTATTAATCATTTAAGAGATACTACATATTTAGACACAACCTTAACAATAAATAAAGAGTATAAATACAATTACTTAAGACGTGATGAGTTTGGTTTAATGCCATTTGCTAATATTGGTCAGACTTATAATAGTCTTACTTATAATTTTAACGACACCCATTTAATTCCAGGATTTGGTGCAAAAGCAAAGCATTTTAACTACTTAGATGCAGAAGACATCAATTATTATCATGTGCCTACACCATTAACAGAACTTTATTTTAAAACTGCCTTAACCCAAGGACAGCAATTAGATGCGTTTTTTACTACCAATACGTCAAAACAGTTTAATTTATCAATTGGATATAAAGGCGTTAGGTCTTTAGGTATATATCAAAACTCATTAACTAGCTCAGGAAATCTTAGGATGACAGCAAGTTATAAAACAAAAAATAGGCGTTATATTTTAAATACACATTTTACCTCTCAGGATTTACTAACTCAAGAAAATGGAGGGTTAAAAGACGACAACCTTGCGTTTTTTGAATCTGGAGACCCTGATTTTGACGACAGAGGAGTGTTAGAAGTAAATTTTGAAAATGCAGAAAATCTACTTTTGGGTAAACGATTTTATTTAAATCATAGCTACGATTTTATTAGACCTAAGGATTCTTTAAGTTCAAACAGTCTTCAATTAGCACATGTAATGACACTTGAGGATAAGATTTATACATTCGATCAATCAGCAGCCAATACCGATTATTTTGGAGAAGCCTTCCGTACTTCAAGCTTAAAGGATAGGACAGAGCTAGAGCAATTTACAAACCAATTACAATTAAACTACAAAAATGCTACATTAGGTAATCTTCAGTTTAATGCAACACATAATAACTATAACTATGGGTATGATAAAATTGTAGCACTAAATTCAGGAACTATAACTAATAGGTTAATTGGAGATGTAGTCTCAGTAGGTGCAAAATATAATAAGCAGTACAAAGGTTTTAATTTAAATGGTAATGCAGGATTAAATGTAACAGGAGATTTTGACGGAAACTATATTTCAGGGACAGCATCTTATCAATTAAATAGTGACCTTAAAATATTAGCTAATATCAATCACTCATCCATAGCTCCAAATTTTAACACATTGCTTTTTCAAAGTGATTATAAAAATTATAATTGGAGTAATCAATTTAATAATATTAAATCACAGCAATTACTCTTTAATATAGACTCCAAAAAATATGCGAATCTAACGGTAGATCTAAATACAATAAATGATTATGTATATTTCTCAAAAAATGAAGAAGGCAATGTTAAACCATACCAAAATAGCGATGCGATTACCTATTTAAAACTCAAACTTCAAAAAGAAATCAGGTATAAAAATTTCGCTTTAGACAATACAGTGTTATATCAAAACGTGCAAGACAACGCCAATGTCTTAAACGTCCCTCAAATAGTAACCCGCAATACACTATATTATTCAAATCAAGTATTCAAAAAAGCAATGTTTTTGCAAACTGGAATAATATTCAATTATTTCAGTTCATATAATATGAATAGTTATGACCCTTTATTAGCCGAGTTCTATACTCAAAATCAAGAAGAGTTCGGAGGATTCCCTAGGCTAGACTTTTTTGTCAACGCAAAAATTAGACAAACTAGAATATTTTTAAAAGCCGAACATTTTAATTCAGCCTTCACTGCAAAAGATTATTATTCGGCAGCCAATCAACCATATCGTGATTTTACAATTCGATTTGGTTTAGTCTGGAATTTCTTTCTATAGCATAATGTTGGCGTTACCCAAAGGGTCGGGCTATCACTACTCGCTTTTTTTTAGCGTACAGTTTTTACTATTTATTACAATACATTTTATGGATTGATTAATTTACTACTTAATATAGGTACGTATAAAAAAAAGAGCTCAAACATACCGTTCTATCCCTAACGCGCTGCTTATCAGTAAACAAATTAAATAGTGACAATATTACTTGTTTATCAGTAAGCTTAAGATTAAAAAATAATTCAAAAAAATATTAGACTCTAACTTGTTAGTAATAAAGCTTTAAAGGATTGTATTAAAATA
>NZ_DCQO01000023.1:0-42083 GCF_002323495.1 Olleya sp. UBA1516 | reverse complement strand
AAAAATTGCATTTCCATTTGTTCAAACTCACGCATTCTAAAAATAAATTGTCTTGCAACAATCTCATTTCTAAAGGCTTTACCAGTTTGAGCAATACCAAAAGGAATTTTCATTCTTCCAGTTTTTTGCACATTCAAGAAGTTTACAAAAATACCTTGAGCTGTTTCTGGACGTAAATATAAATCCATTGCAGTCTCTGCTGTAGCACCAAGTTTAGTACCAAACATTAGGTTAAATTGCTTCACGTCTGTCCAGTTTCTACTTCCTGATAAAGGACAAGCAATGTCTAACTCTTCAATTAATGCTTTAACATCTGCTAAGTCTTCAGCTTCTAAAGATTTTCCTAAACGTTTTAAGATGGTATCAATTTTTTCTTGATATCCAACAACTCTTGGGTTAGTAGAAATAAATTCTTGTTTGTTGAAAGCTTCGCCAAAACGTTTTTCCGCTTTAGCGACTTCTTTATCGATTTTTGCTTCAATTTTAGCACAATAGTCTTCTACTAAAACGTCTGCTCTATATCTTTTTTTAGAATCTTTATTGTCTATTAATGGGTCACTAAAAGCATCTACGTGTCCTGAGGCTTTCCATGTTGTTGGATGCATAAATATTGCTGCATCGATACCAACAATATTATCATTCATCTGTACCATTGCTTTCCACCAATAGTCACGTATGTTTTTCTTTAATTCTGCTCCATTTTGAGCGTAGTCGTAAACTGCGCTAAGTCCATCATAGATTTCACTACTTTGGAATACGTAACCATACTCCTTTGCGTGAGAGATTACTTTTTTAAATTGATCGTCGTTGTTTGCCATAATAGTACAAAGATAAACGATAAATAAAAGTGTACAACCAAAAATTGATTAGTCTTTTTGACAAGTATAAATAAATGCTGGAGGTGCGTTTAATGGCTCAAAACCTAATGTAATATTGCCATTAAATTTTTCTTTTAATGCTGCGTAGTATGTTAAGCTATACTGAAACTGAAAAAAGTAGCCTTTTGAGTTTAAACTTTTAAAGGCACTATCCATAATAATTTGAGTAATTGGCTTAGGAATGTTTGTTAGAGGCAAACTGGAAACAATATAGTCTGTAGTTATAAAACCATGTTGCTTAATTACCTCTTGTACTTTGTCGGCAGATTGTTTTGAAACAATAAACCTTGGATCCTCTATTTTTAATAAATCTTTGTAAAAGGTTTCATTAATTTCAAAGCTAATCAGCTTGGCATCTGGTTGCAATCGTTTTAAAATCTCTTTAGTAATGACACCATTACCTGGACCAAATTCCACTATTAGTTTAGCTGTACTAAAATCTATCCCTTTTAATAGTTTTGACGCTAAGAATCTAGAGCTTGGAAACAAAGTACCTGAAGTTTTTAAGCTTTTTAAGGATTCTTTAAAAAAATTTATTTTGTTCAAAAAAGGGGTTTTTAGAGATAATATAAACGAATATAAGCTTTTTTATTATTTGATATAAAATGCTAAATTAAAACCATTATAAATGACAATGGTGCTATTTAATTATTGTTTAACTATTACTTAAGCATTATAGAGGTGCTTCCTAGTCTTGTGTTATCGTAAAACACGTTTACAAAATAGACACCTTTAGTTAAAGGCTCATCCAAATCTGTAGTTATTAATGTATTAACGTCAATAGCTTCGTTTTTATAGTCAACTTTAATTTTTTTACTAAAAATTAATGACTGCTCTCCAAACGATATTGATCCTTGGTCTGCTACAACATTATTATTAGGATTTAAAATTTGAATGTATAAATCTTTTACTCCTGTTGTTGCTAATTTATTTTTATCCAACGTAAATGACACATATAGCTTATTAGCTTTACTAGCATTTGATGTGCTTACTATGCGTTTTTTAGTAACTCGTTTTACTGCTTTTGCGTCTAAAGAGGCTATACTTAAAAGACTAGCTTTGTCTAAAGCAGTCGACATTTTAGCGTTAGCGGTAACCAATCCTTTATTTTTAGTAAATAAACTTGAGGTATTGTTTTTTGCTACTTTTAAGTTTTGTGTAACAGCTTCGGTTTGTGATGCTAGACGGTTGTTTTCTGTCTTAAGCGTAGATACAACATTTAAAAATGCTGCATTTTCTTTTTGTAAAAGATTAATCTTAGAACGATATAATGACAATAACGAAGCGCTTGGCTGCAACGTTTTTATAGAATCTAGAATATGCGCTACATTAAGTTTTGACTGTTGTAATTTATTACGAAGTAAATCATTATCCACCTTTATATTATCATAACGTATTACCATATCTGACAATTCGTTTTCTAATAGTTTTTTTTCTTGAGACACGTATGTTTTATAATCTACTAGTTGATTATAGTTAGAAAACGTGTAAGATCCTAATATTACAAAAACAACAATCAATGAGCCTATAATTATCCTATAGTTATATGTATGAGGAAAAATTAACATGATTTAATTTTATTTTAAAAAATAAAAATATTGTTATTTATTAAGGTGTCAATTTAAAATCGATAAAGAGGTAAAAAAATTGTTTAAGTCTCTTAAAATCAAAAAAAACGCCTCGTGCACTTCTGCACTTAGCGTTTTTTAATAAATGGATTAATATTTATAATTTACACTAATTAAAAGTTGTCTTAGCACTTCCAATTAATTGATTATCATGATATATGGTTATATAATATTCGCCTTTTAATAAAATTTCGTTTTCAGAAAGGTTAATAAAAACACATGTCTGCAAACTATTATTATTATAATTAATAACATCCAGTTGACTGTACATCAAAGAAGTATCACTAATAGTAACATCTCCTTTATAAGCAATTACGTTATTTTTAGGATCTAACACCTGAAAATATAATTCTTTTTTACCTTGTGTAGCTATGTCATTTTCAGCCACTGTGTAGCAAATATTTAGCATCTTAACACGTTTTGCAGCTGTGGTTGTTTTAATATTGCCACTGTTAGTGATACGTTTGACACCTTCAACATAGATATCACTAATACTTATCATTTTTGCTTTATCTATTTCATTTAAATAGTCAGTATTAAGTTTTGACAAAGCTCTATTTTGTTGCTTTAAAGATTTAGATTGTAAGATTGTTTTATCCATTGCTTCATCAGCTAATCGTGCCTCTTCTTGTAGTACTTTATTTTCTTTATTTAATTGATTAACTAATTCTAATATTTTAGAATTTTCAAGTTTTATAGCTTGCAATTGTTTTTTATAATGATTTAACAGCTTAATATCTGGTGTTATATGCTTAACAGAATCCAAAATACGAATGATTTTAATCTTGGATTGCTCTAGTCTATCACTTAATAATTGGTTATCCGTTTTAAGTGCACTAAAATCGATTGATAATTGATTAAGCTCTGCTTCTATTAAAGCATTTTCATCTACAAGAAAGTTTTTATATTGATTTAAAGAGCTGTAATTATAATAACTATATAAACCAAGCGCACATAGTATAGTTAGTAGCACAATGATAACTAACTTAAGATTATAGGTTTGGGGTTTAATAATCATGAGTTTTAATAATTACCACTAAAATAATATAAATTAATGGAATTGTAAGAATTTTTCGATAACTTGAACATGTTTTTCACTAAAAACTAGACTATTATAGCTTTTTGTATCTATTTAGCATTATTTTTTAATCCAAAATCCTTAATCGTAAACATGAGTTTAAAAGCTTTAGCCAATTTGTTTTTTCCTTTGGTATGTAATGCTTGTAAGGATACATTAACAGACAACGAATCTTTTTTGTGTACCAACTGTAGACACAATCTACCTACTACAAACTTCCATTTAACTCAAGACCCTTTTGTTAAAAACGTCTTTTATGGTCGTGCAAAAATAGAATCTGCAACAGCATTGCTACGATTTGAAAAAAAAGGAATAGTACAACATTTACTACACCAATTAAAATATGGTAAAAATGAAGCTATAGGATCATTTTTAGGTGATTGGTTAGGCGAAGAGCTAAAAACTAATCACGAATATCAAGCTATAGATGTAGTAATTCCTGTACCATTACATCCAAAAAAATTAAAAAAAAGAGGTTATAATCAAGTCTCTAAATTTGGTCAAAACATTGCAACGCTACTTAATGCAGATTATCATGAAGATATTTTAGTTAAAATTACCAATCCATCAAAATCTCAAGCGCGAAAAACTAGATTGGAACGTTGGGAATTAAACAATGAAGCTTTTGCTGTAAAAGAACTAGAAAAACTACAAAACAAGCATATCTTGTTAGTTGATGACATTATTACCACAGGAAACACCTTAGAGGCGTGTATTATAGAATTAAATAAAGCTAAAAACATAAAAATAAGTATTGCTGCTATGGCAATAGCTTAAGGCATTTTTCGTTAAACGAATAATATGTTGTTAATTTGTATCTTCATTTAAATTAGTATGCAAAATCGTTTTTTAAATTTTTGTTTTTTGTGCGCTATAGCGCTTTCTTTTATCAATTGTGCTAATAGAGGAAATATTAGTGGAGGAGAACCAGATATTACGCCTCCAAAAATTACAAAAACTTTTCCTGAAAATTACTCTACAAACTTTAATAGTAAAGAGATAAGAATCTATTTTGACGAGTATATTAAGATTAAAAACCTATCTAAACAGCTTATTATTTCGCCACCAATGGATATCACGCCAGAGATAACACCATTAGGAAGCTCTAGCGACTTTATAAAAATTAAAATATTTGATACTTTAAAACCAAATACCACCTATGCTTTTAATTTTGGTAATAGTATAGTAGACAACAACGAAGAAAACCCATACACGTATTATAAATATGTGTTTTCTACAGGTGATTATATAGATTCTTTAAAAGTAAAAGGTAAAGTAATGGATGCATTAAACCGTACCACAGACCCTTTTATATCTGTTAATTTATATGAAAAGGATTCCACTTACACAGACTCTGTTGTCTATAAAAAAAATCCAAAATACGTGACCAACACTTTAGATAGTACCACAAATTTTACGTTGGAAAACTTAAAAGCAGGAACTTACAAACTAATTGCTTTAAAAGACAATAACAGCAATAATAAGTTTAACCAAAAAACAGATAAAATTGGTTTTAAAGAAGAATTTATTACTGTATCAACAGACAGTTCTGCTTTTTATGAATTAAAATTATTTAAAGAAGAAATAAATTATAAAGCTGAAAAACCCAAACTAGTTTCTGGCGAAAAAATTATTTTTGGCTTTGAAGGTAAAGATTACAAAAACATGAGTATTGATCTACTGTCAGAGGTTCCTGCAGACTACACGTCAAGCTACTATAAAGATCAAGAAACCGACAGTTTAAACTACTTTTACAAACCTAAACTAGAAGTAGACTCATTAGTTTTTAAAGTTAGTTACAAAACTAAAATTGACACCTTTACGGTTAGAATTAAGGACAATAAAAAGGATTCGTTATTACTTAAAGCGACACCTAATAGCAATATAGATTTTATTGAAACTTTAAAAATTTCGGCAAATATCCCGATTACCAAATTTGACAAAAATCAAATTAGTATCATGGATAAAGACTCTACTAATGTTGTTTTTACAACCAAGTTAGACACATTACAAAATACAATAGAGGTTTTATTTGATAAAAAAGAAGACAACAAATACAAAGTCCGATTGTTACCAAATACTGTAACCGACTTTTTTGACAATACCAATGACACTTTAAACTTTAACTTATCTACCGTTAAAGCATCTAGTTTAGGAAACGTACGTGTTAATATTAAAAATGGTGTTTACCCTTTGATTGTGCAATTAGTAGATGACAAAAACGAGGTTAAATACGAAAAGTATATTACCAAACCAGAACCCTTAGATTTCTTTTTAGTTAAACCTAACAAGTATTATATAAGAGCCATTTTTGACTCCAACAAAAATAAAATATATGATACAGGAGTCTATTTAACTTCTAAAAACCCAGAGCGTGTAAGCTATTCTGAAAAACCTATTGAGGTTAGAGTTGGTTGGGATTTAATTGAAGAATTTATTCTAAAATAAAACCATCTTTATCGTCCAAGAAACGTAGTTTTTTCCTGGTAGTATCTACATGAAATTTAGTTAAAGCCACTAGCTTAACAACTTCGGTATTTGGGTTGACATCTACCAATTTTTCGCCTAAAGCATCATATACAGCAGAATGTCCTGGATACTCAAAATTATTAGCATCCAATCCTACCCTATTAACACCAATACAATAACACATATTTTCTATTGCTCTAGCTTGCAATAAAGTATCCCAAGCTTTAATCCTTTTTTTAGGCCAATTAGCCACGTATAAAAGCACGTCGTAATCCTCAGAGATTCTAGACCAAACAGGAAAACGCAAATCATAACAAATTAAAGGTCTAATTTTAAAACCTTTATAGTTAATAATAAGTTTTTGATTGCCTTTTTTATACACTTTATCTTCTCCAGCTAACGTAAACGTATGTCGCTTATTATATGTATCAGTGAGACCATTAGGATGCACAAAAACTAGTCTGTTATAGTAATTATCATGCTCTTTTATAACCAAGCTACCAACTATTGCTGCATTTTTTGCTTTTGCTAAGGACTGCATCCATTGTATGGTTTTACCATCCATAGCTTCTGCAACAAATTGCGGAAACATAGTAAATCCAGAAGTAAACATTTCTGGTAAAACAATTAAATCTACAGTATCAGATATTGCATTTATTTTTTCAGAAAAATTCAGTCTGTTTTGTTCAGGATTTTCCCAAACCAAATCAGACTGAATAATTGCAATATGTAATACAGTGTCCACTACTTTAATTTATTCAGTTTTTGTTCTGCCTTAGTAATATTTGATCTTAACTTTTCAAGTTTACCTTCCCATTTATCAATGTCATTTGGAGACAGCTTTCCTTTAGCTTCAAGCTTTTGATATTTTTTAGTTTCTTTTTCTAATTTAGCATTAGCTTTTTCCAAGTTGCTTTCTGCTTTTTCTATTTTAGCATTAGCCTTTTCTATTTTTTGACGCGCTTTCTCCGATTTTTTTCTAGCTTTCTCAGATCTTTTACGTTCCTTTTCAGCAGCTTTACGTTCTCTTTCTTGTGCCTTAACTTCTCTTGCTTCAGCTTTAGCTTGCTTTTCCTGTTGGCGTTTTTCCTTATCTACTGCTTTAACTGCTTCTTCTGCAGCTTTAATTTCGGCTTTCTTGGTGTCTGCCAAATTATAAATTTCTATTTTTTGAGATTCAGTTAATGTTTCAGAAACATCTTTACCATTTAAGCTAATAACTTTGTTTTTTACCACATAAGATTGATTATCAAAAGTCACTTCTTGAGCAGTTAGTGTATGAGATACTACTGTAATTAGTAGTATTAAAAGCATTTTTATTGTCTTCATTTTAATTATAAATTAGAAAGTAAAAGTAAGGAGAATTTCCTACAAAATAATCTAGTTTAAAGTATTCTTAACTTTTTAAGTAGCTCACCTTTATAAGTTCTTCCAATAGGCAATCTGTGGGTTGTTATAAAGATTTCATTCCCTGAAATTTTAGTCACACTTTTAGTGTTTATAATAAATGATTTATGGATTTGAACAAACTGAGTACTAGGTAGTTTTTCGATCCAGTTTTTAAGTGAATCTATAAAGGATAGTTTTTGTGTTTTAGTGGTAATAGTAATATAGTTTCTATCAGATTCTAAAAACAAAATATCTTTTAAAATTATTTTATGAAGTGTTTTATCCACATTTAAAAAAATAGAATCTTCAGCAGTTGGATTAACAACATCTTGTTTTACAAATCGGTCTTCAGCCTTATTTACAGCCTTTAAAAATCGATCAAAACCAAAGGGTTTAACCAAATAATCTACAATGGTATCCAACTCAAAACTGCTAACTGCATATTCTGGATAAGCAGTAGTCATAATAATTGCTGGTGGATTTTTTACCGTTTTTATAAAATCTAATCCTGAAATATCAGGTAAATTAACATCTAAAAACACCAAATCTACAATGTTAGTTTTAAAGTAATTATTGGCATCCATTGCTGCCTGAAAAGTAGCTAGTAATTGTAACTCCGGAATTTTACTTAAATAATTTTTAAGCAAATTTTGTGCAGGCAATTCGTCTTCTATAATTATGCAAGTCATACTAAATGTAGTGTTAAAACAACTTTAAACTTATCAGAGTTTTCTATTACTAATTGGTGCTTTTCTGGATATAATAATTGTAACCGTTTTTCTAAATTTATTAACCCTATTTTAAATTGTGTAGTATCCGTAATTTTACTTTCAAAATCGTTGATACAAGTACATTTTAAAAGGTTGTTTTCCTCAATAATTTCAATAGAAATAACACTATTTAAAACACTATGTTTAAAAGCGTTTTCAATAATGGTAATTAACAATAATGGACCTATTTTTAAATAATTAGATGTGATACTTGTCGTATAGTTAATTTGCTTTACACCTTCGGTTCTAATTTTTTGAAACTTAATATAATTATCTAAAAACTGTAGTTCTTTATCTAAATCAACATACTGCGCATTACTATCATACAACACGTGTTTTAAATTATCTGAGAGCATCAAAATAAGTTCTGGAGTTTCGGTAGGTTTTTCAATAGAATAAGAATAAATCGTATTTAAATTATTAAACAATACGTGTGGATTAATTTGCGATTTCAAAAACTTTAACTCCATTTCAGTATGTTGTTTTATCAGGTCTTCTTTTTGTTTTTGTTCGTCCAAAAAACGAAACAACATCCATATAAACGAGAAAAATATTAAAGGCACCAAGGTTTGCCATAAATAATCACTTAAGCATTTCATTATAGAGCAACCACACTGTGCAAAAACATTACAATAGACTTGTGTGGCTAAAAATGAAATTGTCATAAATAACAACCCATAAAAAATATACCATTTTCGTTTGACAAAAAATGGCAAGAGTATAAAATGATTAATATATACAATTACTGCAAGTATAGATAAATACTGCAAAAAAGGGTTTTCGACCCAATAATATCTAGAAAATATATATAGCGATACAAATATAAATAGCATCCATCCCAAGAGGTGCACTAAAATTTGTGACGTGTGTTTTTTTAAATCTGTCATAACAAGTCTGAAAGTAATCTAAAAACCTAAAACCATCAAAAAACAAAGTACAAAAGCCAATAAAAGCAATGCAAACTGCATAAATAATTGTTGTTTGTAATCTTAAGTACGCAGTTGGTTAACATTTTTATTTATTAAAAAATATAATAAATAGGTTTGAGTAAATCAAAAAACCAATACATTATGAAATCATTAGTCACCCTTTTTATTTTTATTATTAGTTATGCAACTGCATTTGCACAAACCATAAACCAAGAGGTTATTGATCCTGACGGAAAACCCAAATTATTGGGTGTAATTAATAAAGAAGGACTCCAAAAAGACACTTACAAAGCGTGGTTTGATACAAACCATGACCATTATATTGTTAATGATAAATTGGTAGAAACTTTCTCAGAATCGTTAAAAGATTATACTATCAAAGTATTTTTAGGTACGTGGTGTGGTGATAGCAAAAAAGAAGTTCCGCGTTTTTACAAAGTGTTAGAAACAGCAAATTATAATCTAGATAATCTAGAAGTTGTCGCTTTAGACAATCAAAAAGAGCACTACAAACAAGGACCAAATGGAGAAGAAAAAGGATACGACATCCATCGTGTGCCTACTTTTATTTTTTATAAAGATGGTAAAGAAATTAACCGCATTGTAGAGCATCCAATAGAAACCCTAGAACGTGATATTGAAAAAATTGTAACCAACCAACCTTATAGTTTTAATTACATTGCTGCAGATTATATCCAATATTTACTATCCACTAAAACAATAGAACAACTAAATACAGAGGAAACAAAATTAGTAGCTCAACTATCAGATTTTGTTAAAGGTAGTCGTGAGTTAAATACTTTAGGCTACGTGTATTTGCGTGCAAAAGCATTTGATAAAGCGTTATATACTTTTAAATTAAACACTTTAATTTTTCCGTATAAATCAAACGTGTATGATAGTTTAGGCGAAGCTTTTTTTATGACCAACAATTATACTGAAGCCTTAATTAATTACAATAAAGTATTAGCGTTGCAGCCAGAGGATAAAAATGCTTTGGAAATGATTCAAAAAATCAATCAAGCAAACAAGCAATAAATGCTTACTATTTAATCTATTTTAACAATTTATTATTTGTTGGTTTTTTATCTTTGATGGCATATAAAATCAAAAAAATATGAAATTTTTAAAATTCCTTTTACTGTTTATTACCATCCAAGTATCCGCACAACAAGGTGGTATGTGGATTCCTTCGTTATTAGAAGGTATGAATGAGACCGAAATGACCAATCTTGGTAGTAAACTTACTGCTAAAGATATTTACGACGTAAACAACTCTAGCTTAAAAGATGCCATAGGACATTTTAATGGTGGTTGTACCAGCGAAGTTATTAGCGATAAAGGTTTAATTTTAACCAACCATCACTGTGGTTTTGGTCAAATACAATCACATTCGTCTTTAGAAAACGATTATTTAAAAGATGGTTTTTGGGCAATGTCTTTGGACGAAGAATTGCCAAACGAAGGTTTATACATCGAGTTTATTGTTAGAATTGAAGATGTAACATCACAAGTATTGGCTGGAATTACAGACAGTATGACTGAAAAAGAAAAACAATCATTAATAGATAGAAATAGTAATACTTACCAAAAAACGGTTGCTAAAGAAGCTTGGCAAGACACTAAAGTAAAATCATTTTACGAAGGAAACCAATACTTCCTGTTTGTTACAGAGCGTTTTGAAGACATCAGATTAGTTGGTGCTCCTCCAACAAGCATTGGTAAATTTGGAAGCGATACAGACAACTGGGTTTTTCCTAGACATACAGGAGATTTCTCAATGTTCAGGATTTATGCAGACGCTAACAACAGACCTGCAAAATACAGTAAAGACAACAAACCATACAAGCCAAAGCATTTTTTACCAGTCTCTTTAGATGGCGTTGAAGAAGGTGACTTTACAATGGTATTTGGTTTTCCTGGTACAACTAGCGAGTATCTTCCTGCTGTAGCAATACAACACATTACAGAAGAATTTAACCCTACAAATATTGCTATTCGTGAAGCTGCTTTAAAAGTCATTGATGCTAAAATGAAAGAAAGCGATGCTGTTAGAATTAAATATGCTTCTAAACAAGCACGTATTGCTAATGCTTGGAAAAAATGGATTGGAGAAAATTTAGGAATCCATAAAAGTGATGCTGTTGCTAAAAGACGTGCTTTTGAAGCTACTTTTACCAAAGCTTTAAAAGAAAAAAATCTAGAAGATAAATATGGAAACATCCTTCCTGAGTTTGATAACCTTTACAAAGATTTTGGTCCAATTAATATTAAACGCAGAAATTTTGTTGAAGTCTTTTTGGTTACCAACGAGTTAATGCAAATGACCTTCAGAGTTTATCAAATGGAAGAAGCTATAAAAGCTGACCCAGAGAATTTTGAAAAAGCAAAAGCGCGTCTTGTTGGTACTTTACAAGGTATTCATAAAAATTATGATACAGATGTAGACAAAGGTGTCTTTAAAAATGTAATGCCTTTTTATAATAAAAATGTTGATGCTTCTATTTATGACAAAACAGCCTTTACTAATTTAGATCAAGCTTTAAAGCTATTAGAAGGTAACGCTAAAGAGGTATTAAAAAAATTGAATAAAGATGCTGCTTATCAATACGCTAAACCAATGATTACTGAGTTTTACAATACTATTGACAAAGCTTACCAAGAAAAAAACCAACCTATAACTGCTTTACAAACTAAGTACATGACAGGTTTAATGGAAGCGTTACCAAATGCACGCTACTTTCCGGATGCTAATAGTACTTTACGTGTTACTTATGGTCAGGTTAGAGGGTATTCTCCTAGAGATGCTGTATACTACAATCCTGTAAGTTACCTAGATGGTGTTGTAGAAAAATATGTGCCAGGAGATTACGAGTTTGATGTACCAGAAAAATTATTAGAGTTACATAAAAACAAAGATTACGGTCAATATGCAGATAGTAACGGAAAAGTACCAGTTTGTTTTTTAGGAACTAACCACACTACAGGAGGAAACTCTGGTAGTCCAGCAATTGATGCATACGGAAACCTAGTTGGTCTTAATTTTGATCGCGTTTGGGAAGGCACAATGAGTGACATGAATTATGATCCTGAAATCTGCCGAAACATTATGGTTGACTTACGCTACGTCCTTTTTATTGTAGACAAATATGCTGGAGCAACACATTTAATTGACGAAATGAAATTAGTACATCCTAAGAAAAAATAGTCTGCTAAATAATTACAAAAAAAGCCTGTCGTGTAACGTATACATTGACAGGCTTTTTTTATGCTTGTAAAATCCTTAATGGTCTTATTGCTCTAAAATTTTAAAGGTCTCAATAATTGACATAGCGTCTTCAATATAAGTATCGACATCTTTTTCAATAACTGAATAATAGATTAAATAGTCTTTGTTGTTGTGATTAAATAAGGTTGACAATCTAATTACTTTAAAACCATCTGTAATACTTTTTGATGTGACAATATAATATTTTCCATAAATTGGATGCACTTGTGACCTAACCTTTGGCGTTAAAAACGAAGCATTTTTAACACTTAAAAAATGACGCTCTAATGCCTCTTCTATGTTTTTACTTTTGAATGACTCTGAATTTGAAGACATAACATATATCCCATTTTTAAATTCATTTTCTCTCAAGTCTTTTAAGTTATTAGGAGCATGAGATACAACATCATGAGACCCTACATAAGTACACCAACTATCAGGAATAGTCATACTGTAAAATTTCATTTTAGCTTTAGCTTCAATAGTATCTAAACATTTATAATAGGTTGTGCGCTTAGATGTTTTTGTAACTGTATCGCTTGAACCACATCCTAGCATTACTAATATTCCAAAATAAAGTAAGTATTTGATTTTCATAGTTTCTTTATTTTACTAATTAAGCTTTAAACAATCTCCATTTTTTTAAGCAAAAAACTAGCATTCATATTTTGACAAATTCCTTTTTTAAAGGTGTAATCAAAATACAATTCGTCATTAATAATTTGCGCATCAAAGTAGTAGTTTTTTACTTCTTCTAAATGCTTTTCTATTTCGCATAAGCTTAAATCATGCGTAGCAATAATGCCAGTTGCATGACTTGCTACTAGTTTTTCGACAAATTTACGTGACCCAATAGCTTTATCTGTACTATTTGTTCCTTTTAGGATTTCGTCTAAAATTATAAAGTAATTATCCTGCTTAATAGCATCTACAATATACTTTAAACGTGTTAACTCTGAAAAGAAATAACTACTATCATCTGTTAAACTATCGCTTGTACGCATGCTTGTAATTAATTTAACAGGACTGTAAACTGATGATACTGCACAAACCGGTAAACCAACATTAGCCATTACAATATGTAAAGATACTGTACGTAAAAATGTACTTTTACCTGCCATATTTGCTCCTGTAATAATAAAAAACTGCTGATTTTTTATTTCAAAATCATTATCAACTCTTTTTTCTGTTTTTAATAAAGGATGTCCTAGTTGCGTTACTTTTGTATCACTTTGTTTATCCACAATTTGAGGATAGATGTACTGTTGATGATTAAAAGCATAGTTTCCTAAACTGTTATAAGCATCAAAAAACGCAACAACCTCAAACCAATCTTCAACTTTGTCTTTGTAATTTTCCAACCATTGTTCAATACGATAGGCGTTTTTTAAATCTGTTAAAAAATAACCATTACCAAAAATTGCCGAAATTAAATTATTACGATTATCCAATGCATCCATTGCTTTAGACAATTCATGTAATATTTGGGATGCTTTTTTGTCTTCTAATTTAATTTTAGCTTGTTTTGCTAATAATAAATTAGAGGTAAACGATTCGTTTTCAATAGCACTTAATAGTGATGCATATTGTCTAAACGTATCTCGCATCCTGTCTGTATTAGCAGATAATGTATTTGTTTTTTTTACGTAGCGACCAGTAATAAATAAACCAACAAATAACCAATATCCTATTATTGCAGCAGGAATAATTTGTGCTACAGCTAAACCGATTATTATTAGTGAAAGTGCGCTAATAATTAACGGAACCAACTTAAAATATTTAGGTATAAACGACTTATGCATTTTTAAAAAACTTAAAATAGTACTAGCTTTAGTATCAACTTTAATTAAGCTAGCATTAGCCTGAAATACTTGTCTCCAATCAGACTTATTAGCTAAGTCCTTAATAGCCTCCTGCCTTGACACAATAGCGTTTGTATTATTTGCTTTTAAGCAATTAGCTAAAGTTTTAGACCCTTCACTATTGGTTGTTCTATTTATAAATTGAAAAAAGCTTCCTCTACCAAATAAATCAATATCTAAAGCATAATTATGATTAGCATCCTGAAATTGTAAACCTTCACTTTTATCAAAAAAAGCACCTTTTGTAAACTGTAATTCTTCAGTATTAATAGTGACTAAAACTTTTTTTAGTTCGTATGTATGTTTTAAATCGGTGTACTTATTTAATAAATAAATAAAACCAATAACACCTATAACAACAATCCCTATCAAAATTTGCCAGTTTCCAAAAGCAAAGTAAACGCTAACTCCTGTTGCTATAAACACTAAAAGTCTTGCTATACTTAATGTTGTAAGTTGCTTGTAAAGCTTTGATACATCCTTAGTATAGTTGTCTATATTGCTTTTATAATACTCTAAATGGTTTGCCATTTTTTTTAAAATTCTAAACTGTCAAATGCGGTAAATACGGTTATAATTGTTTGTACTGCATCCTTAAAAAATTGTTGATCAATATTTTCAAAATCGTCAGTCGGTTTATGGTAGTCTTTATGATCTGCAACACCAAAATAAATAAACGGGATTTTAGCTTTATGAAACGCTGCGTGATCACTAGAATAAGTCCAATTATCTCCATCACCTAAACCTTCGTGACCAATTAAAAGATCTACTTTACCAATATCATTAAAGTTTTCTAAAACTGGCTTTAATTGAGGATAATATCTTGATCCCACAGCAAATAGTTGATTGTTATCACTTCTGCTAATCATATCCATATTTAAATTTAAAACAATATTTTTTTGCTGAATAACATTGTCATTAACAAAGTGGTAAGCACCTTTTAAACCTAACTCCTCAGCATCAAAAGCTGCTAAAATAACATTATGTTTTGGTGGGTATTTGGCAAAATATTCCGCGAAAGCGAACAACGCACTAATTCCTGATGCATCATCATCTGCTCCATTATATATTTGACCATTTTTTACACCTTCATGATCGTAATGTGCAGATAATACAATATACTTTGATGTATGTGTGGAACCTTTAATAACTCCTAAAATATTTGTAGCATTGTATGTTTTACCTGCTTCAAAAGTAAAAGGCTGTTGGAAATTACTTCCTAAAGGATCTACACCTAGTTTTTCAAATTTTTGAATGATGTAATCCTTGGCTAAAGTTGCACCTTTTGTACCTGTGCGTCTACCTTCATATACATCAGATGATAACGTTTTAATATTTTCAATTAAGGCGTTGGTATCAAAATAATAATCGATATCTGACGTAGTACTTGTAACAGTTTCAGATGTGTTTACAGCGTCTTCTTTTTGTTTAGACGTGTTTTGTGTTTTGCATCCTACTATTGTTAAACCAATAATTGCTATGTATAATATATTTATTTTTTTCATAAATCTATAGTTAATTGTAAGAGGTAAATCTAATAAAAAAAACCCAAGCATTTGGCTTGGGTTTTTGTGTATTATTATTTGTGCTTTCGCAGAAATGTATTATCCTTTTAAGGCAGCAGATAAGTACTCACGATTCATACGAGCAATATTCTCTAAAGAAATTCCTTTAGGACATTCTACCTCACATGCTCCAGTGTTAGTACAGTTACCAAAACCTTCTTCATCCATTTGTTTAACCATGTTTAAAACACGCTCTGTAGCCTCAACTTTACCTTGAGGTAATAATGCAAATTGTGATACTTTAGCACCAACAAATAACATTGCAGAAGAGTTTTTACAAGACGCTACACAAGCACCACAACCAATACAAGTTGCTGCTGAAAAAGCATCATCTGCATCTTGTTTGTTAACTGGTATAGCGTTAGCATCGATCGTGTTTCCAGATGTGTTTACCGAAATAAATCCACCTGCATGTTGTATACGGTCAAATGCTGTTCTGTCTACTACTAAATCTTTAATTACAGGAAAAGCACTAGCTCTCCATGGTTCAATAGTAATAGTCTCACCATCTTTAAACGTACGCATATGTAACTGACACGTTGTGATTAAACGGTCAGGACCATGCGCTTCACCATTAATATATAATGAGCATGAACCGCAAATCCCTTCACGACAATCGTGGTCAAAAGATACAGGAGCCTCTCCTTTTTCTATTAATTCGTTATTTAAAACGTCTAACATTTCTAGAAAAGACATATCCGGAGATATATTACTGATTGGATAATCAACCATTTTCCCTTTATCGTTAGCGTTTGCTTGACGCCAAATTTTTAACGTTAAATTCATAGCTTTTCTTTATTTATAACTTCTTTCTTTTACTTCAATATTCTCATATACTAATTCTTCTTTATGAAGTATAGCATCTTTTGGTTCTCCTTTGTATTCCCAAGCTGATACGTATTGAAACTCTTTGCGACGCATCGCTTCACCTTCTGCTGTTTGGTACTCTTCTCTAAAGTGACCACCTGCAGACTCTTCACGTTGTAAAGCATCTTTAGCAAACAGTTCTCCTAATTCTAAGAAATCTGCTACACGACCTGCTTTAGCAAGTTCTTCGTTAAATTCATTTTGTGTTCCTGGCACACGAACGTCCTTCCAAAATTCTGCTCTAAGTTCAGAAATTTCAGTAATTGCAGATTTTAAATCTTCTGCGTTTCTTGCCATTCCACATTTATTCCACATGATTTTACCTAAACGCTTATGGAAATAATCAACAGAATGTGTACCATTATTGTTTATTAAATGGTCAATGTTTTTTCTTACTTCAGCTTCAGCTTCAGCAAACTCTTTAGTATCTGTAGATATTGGACCTGTTCTAATATCATCCGATAAATAATCTCCAATAGTATAAGGTAATACAAAATATCCATCTGCAAGACCTTGCATTAACGCAGATGCACCTAAACGGTTAGCACCATGGTCAGAGAAGTTTGCTTCTCCAATTGCATATAATCCAGGAACAGTTGTCATTAAGTTATAATCAACCCAAACACCACCCATTGTGTAGTGTACTGCTGGATAAATCATCATTGGTGTATTGTATGGGTCTTGATCTACGATCTTCTCATACATTTGGAATAAGTTTCCGTACTTATTTTTGATTACTTCTTGTCCTAATTTTTTAACAAGCGCAGCATCATTTTCGTTTAAACCTTTAACGTGAGCAGCTTCTTTACCATAACGTTGAATTGCCGAAGCAAAATCTAAGAATACAGCTTCTCCTGTTGCATTAACTCCAAAACCAGCATCACAACGCTCTTTTGCTGCACGAGAGGCAACATCACGAGGTACTAAGTTTCCGAATGCAGGATAACGACGCTCTAGGTAGTAATCTCTATCTTCTTCAGCTAATTGAACAGGTTTTAATGTTCCTGCTTTTATAGCCTCAACATCTTTCATATGTTTTGGCACCCAAATACGTCCATCATTACGTAAAGACTCAGACATCAATGTTAATTTAGACTGATGATCTCCAGAAACCGGAATACATGTTGGGTGAATTTGTGTGTAACAAGGGTTTGCAAAGTAAGCCCCACGTTTGTGTGCTTTCCATGCTGCTGTTACATTACTTCCCATCGCATTAGTTGATAAGAAGAAAACGTTACCATAACCACCAGTACCAAGAACTACAGCATGCGCTGAATGTCTTTCAATTTCTCCGGTAATTAAGTTACGTGTTATAATTCCACGAGCTTTTCCATCAACCTTAACAACGTCTAACATTTCGTGACGGTTGTACATTTTGATTTTACCACGTCCAATTTGACGGTTCATGGCAGAATACGCTCCTAATAATAATTGTTGTCCTGTTTGTCCAGCTGCGTAAAAAGTACGTGATACTAACACACCACCAAACGAACGGTTATCTAATAATCCACCATACTCACGTGCAAAAGGAACACCTTGAGCAACACATTGGTCGATAATATTTGCTGAAACCTCAGCTAAACGATAAACGTTAGCTTCTCTAGAACGGTAATCTCCACCTTTTACAGTATCGTAAAACAATCTGTAAGTTGAGTCACCATCTCCTTGATAATTTTTTGCTGCATTAATACCTCCTTGTGCTGCAATTGAGTGCGCACGTCTTGGAGAATCCTGAAAGCAAAATGCTTTTACGTTATATCCTAGTTCTGCTAAAGTAGCAGCAGCAGATCCACCAGCTAATCCTGTACCAACAACAATAACATCTATGTTACGCTTGTTAGCTGGATTTACTAAGTCGATATGATTTTTATAGTTAGTCCATTTGTCTGCAATTGGACCTTGAGGTATTTTTGAATCTAAAGCCATAATATCTCTTATTTTTTAGTGGTTTAAAAAGTGGTAAACAGCAATGAAGATGAAACCTACTGGCACACCAATTGCATAAATTTTACTAAATCCTTTTAATCCCTTTGTGTATTTGTTATTTGCTCCAATTGATTGGAAAGCAGAATTAAAACCGTGTAAAAGGTGTAATGATAAAAATACAAACCCTACACAGTATAGCGCTACACGCCATAAATCTTTAAACTTGTGTACTAACTCTTCGTGGTATCTAAACTCGCCACTTGGAAGTGTACCAGACATGTCACCAACAATATATTTGGTGTTAATTTCTGGAATCCAGAAATCGATGAAGTGAATGATTAAGAATACAAGTATAAAACCTCCACTCCAAATCATGTTTCTGCTCATCCAAGAAGAATTTGCAGCTCCATTGTTTTTAGCATAGCTAATTGCTCTTGCTTTGTTGTTTCTGATTTCTAAAACAAATCCCATTACAAAATGGAATATTACACCAAGAATTAATACTGGTTGCAGTAAATATTGTACTGCCCAAAACGTTCCCATAAAGTGAGACGCTTCATTAAAAGCATCTGGACTAAACACAGAAAGAATATTAATTGCAAAATGTTGTAAAATAAAAATCATTAGAAAGAGTGCTGAAAGTGCCATAGCAAACTTTCTCCCTATTGAAGAATTTAAAATTCCGCTCATTATAATTGAAGTTAATTATTTGTTATACAAAGATAAGCCACAAGCGATATACTAACAAATTTTAAAACTTTTTTGTACTATTTAGAATGGGTTTAAGTAATAAAACTTTAATGTAAGGTAATATTTATATTATTAACCCATAATTGGGATCTGTCCATATTGGCATTCCACTGGTCAATCATAAATACGTCATCATAACCTATGATTTTTTCAAAAACTAAAACATGGTTTACGATTACTTTTACTGGTTTAGATAAATCTACCATTTCTGGTGAAATATAAATATTAAACGACCCAACCTTTTCTGTATTTATATCAAATACATTATCAGTAAATTTAGCATTAATCTTTGCAGATTGCCTAGGAAAATCAAATGCATTTTGATTAACATCAAACGCTATAGCATTATCATTATCATCTAATTTTAGCCATTTTGTAATTTTAAAATTAATTGGTTTTTGCGACACTTTAGTCGTTTTGATAGTATCTAATTTAATAGTATTTAACCAATCAATAGTGCCATGTGCATTGTCGTCAAACTCCCATTGCAATATTTTTGAAAAAGGATTTCTTTTTCGCTTAATAAGATCTTCAAACAATATATCATAAGCAGGTTCTGCCTCATCAAAATCTGGAAACCAATGCGGAAAGCCATTATACCTATAATCTTTATAATCCGCCTTAATTTTAGACATAATGCTATTTAAACTATCATTTGCATTTGGCGGATAATAGTAATCTTGATCTGTAGAAAAATTAACAAAACTTCTAGCTTTTACATTCTCTATAAACGTTCCGCCAGTATAGACTTTTGGATGTGTATTAAAACCATAAAAACCAGCAAATTGTGTTGGTTGCTTCATTAAGTATGAAAACGACCCAGTTGCTCCATTAGAGTGACCAGAAACAAATACTTTATCATCATCAATGTTAATTGCTGACTTTATTTGCTTAATAATTTCTGGAACCATAAAAAAGCCTTCATCTCCAATCATCCAATTAAAATTTTTATCAGCTTTTGGAAACACTAAAACAACATCATTAGCGTCTGCACGCTTGGTATATTTTGTATTAGCGTATTTTAAATTACTTTTTGTCTCATAATCCGATAATGTGGTGTAGCGTATTGCTCCATGTAAAAAAACCAACATTGGATATTGATTGTTTGGATTATACGTTTTGGGTAGATGCACAAAATAAGACGTACTAGACGTATCATTTATTTGAAATGAAATAGAATAATCTTGCTTTTTTTTGGGCAAAAAATTGTTTTGACTTTTAATATAATTATAAAGTTGCTCTGCACTTAGACTATCAATTGAAGCGCCTTTTTTAGTACTAAAAAATTCAGCTTCATCTGATGCCAAATTATCAAAAAACTGCGTTTGATTTAATATCGCAGCTTGCTTTAAACTAGACCATCGTTTATCATTAAATAAATTTGAATAGTCCTCTGTTGCATAGTCTCCTAAGACATAATCCCAACCTGGATAACCTTCGTCATCCTCTATTAATTCTGCCAATGGTTGCAAATACTTAAAAGCAACATCATTCATTTTTAAACGACTAGCAATTACACTTGCATTGTACTTAGAATAATCGTCTATACTATCTGGATATTTATTAAACGCATTTTGATAAGTAACAAGTGCTTCTTTTAATTTTAAAGAATCTTCGTCCTTTGACAATTGCATTGCCTTATCAATTAAAACAGTGTAGGATTCTTTTTTTATTGCGATGCTTTTTTTGCAACTACTTAAACTTAAACAAATGATTACTATAATTAATGCTACCTGTTTCATATGGACGATTTACTATAAAAGAGACTTCATTTAAAAAAATGTTACACTTTTGGTATTATTCGACTTCAAAAGCTTTTTCGACACCATCAATTTTAATTTTATAATTTCCTTTTACAATATAATATTTGTCATTTTTAGCTTTATTAATGTCGATAGTAGTGTTTTCTTTTAAGATTACTTTTCTACCTTTTTCATGAATCGTTAAATCGTAATCAATAAAATTAAATCCTTTATCTAAATTCACGTAAAACGCTCGTATTTGCTTACCGCTTTCTGTTAGGATTTCAACCTCCTTCTTACCAGAAATAGTGCTATACAATTGGATAGTCGTACTAGGCTCATAGGGTTGCATCCATTTGCTCCATGAATTTCCCCAACGTGAATAATATCTAATAGACTCTAGATCAAAAATGGTCATTTTACTACTTAAAGCCATGCTAGAATCATACTTTTGCAACGCAGAAAGATTAGTTTTATAGATACCACGACCATGGGTACCTAATAACAAATCATTACTTTCTTTTTGCGTTTTTATATCATGCACAGCTACAGCTGGTAAATTTTTAGAAAACGCTTCCCATTGGTCTCCATTATTAAAACTTACATAGGCTCCATTATCGGTTCCTAAGTACAGAATATTTTCCTTTACAGGATCTTCTACAATTACATTTACTGGAGCTGTTGGAATATTAGCGTTTATAGACTTCCAAGTTTGACCATAATCGTCACTCATGTAAACATAGGTAGAAAAATCGTCAAATCGATAACCATTTAATGTTGCATAAACGCGTTCCTTTTTATGCATTGAAGCCACTACGCGTGTTACCCATAAATTATTAGGTAAATTGCCTGAAACATTACTCCAAGTTGCTCCTTGATTTTTTGACACATGTATTAATCCATCATCACTTCCAACGTATAATAAACCAAATTCAAAAGGAGACTCACTAATCGTAGTTAAGGTACCGTAAGCCACATTCCCTGATTTTCCACCTTGTGTTAAGTCATCACTAATAGCTTTCCAGGTATTACCTTGATCTAAAGATCGCATTAATTTATTACCACCTAAGTACAAAATATCTTGATTGTGATCCGACAAATGAATTGGTGTTTGCCAATTAAAACGATACGGTTTTTCGCCAAGCTCATGCTTTGGTTGGATGTAAGTCTGCTCGCCAGACGCTCGGTTTAGTCTGTAATAATTACCAAATTGGTAACCTGTATAAACAATATCTGGATTACGATTATCAATCTGGATTTGCATACCATCTCCACCCATTATACTTTTCCATGGATATTCTCCATTTTGATGCCAACTTTTATCTTCAGGTGCATTATTTGCACCAACCCAAACACCATTATCTTGTAAACCACCATAAACACGATATGGTTTTTGATTATCTACATTTATAGCGTAAAACTGTCCTACAGATGGCGAATTATTTTTTATCCAATTAACACCATCGTCATATGTAATATTAACACCTCCATCATTACCATTAATTAAATGATTTGGGTTTTTAGGATTAATCCAAAGCGCATGGTGGTCTGCATGCACATTTTCTGCACTTATAGATGTAAACGTTTTACCTCCATCTTTAGATTTTAAAATTGGCACTCCGTAAACATAAATGTCATTTTGATTTGCAGGAGACACATATACATGTCCAAAATAATACCCATAGCTATAATATAAATCGTCTAAATAATCGCTGTGTGTCTTAGACCACGTTTGTCCACCATCTGTACTTTTATAAACTTCAGCTCCAATTACAGGTGTATCAAACAACATTGAGTTTGCATCTTCTAAATAATGAGCTAAATCAATTGGCTTTACGTTTCCGCTGCGTACCATTTGCTTCACGTTTTCTGCTCTGTATTTTTCCTGAAAGCCATTCATTTTTAAAAAGCCATTCAGTTTTTTATCGTCTAAATTTAAAAATTCAGACGTGCTCATTGTTTTAAAATCATCTTTTTGTAAACCTCGTCTCACTGCATTATTTCCGCTTGACGGTCGTCTAAATTGACTATCATGTATAGCATAAATAATATTATTATCGTAAATAGCCAATCCAATACGTCCAACGCCATCACCTACTGGAAAACCACTGATTTTTGTAGATATTTTATCCCAAGTATCTCCAGCATCTATACTTTTATAAATTGCCGAGTTGTTACCGCTTCCATCAAAATTCCAAGCCTTTCTATCTTTTGTCCATGCAGTGGCAAACATGGTGTTATAATCTCCAGGTACATGTTGCATATCAATAATTCCGCTGAAATCATCCACGTATAATGTTTTAGTCCAATTAAGGCCACCATCTGTGGTTTTATAAACACCTCTGTCTTCAGATTTTGAATATAAAGCACCTGTAATACCAACAGTCACTTCATTAACATTATTAGGATTAATCAATATACGTCCAATATGTTGAGAATTGGGCAACCCAACATGTTGCCAAGTTTGACCATTATCCGTAGACTTTAACATACCAACTCCTGCATAAGACGATCTAGACGCGTTATTCTCTCCTGTTCCAACCCAAATAGTTCTGGTTGGCCAATGCACAGCAATATCACCAACATTTTGGGTTTGAGAATTATCTAAAATAGGCTCAAAAGTTGTCCCATTATTTATGGTTTGCCACACACCTCCAGAAGCATATCCAACATAAAATTCTGATGGGTTTTCTGGGTTTACATCCAAATCTACAACACGACCACTCATTACGGTTGGTCCAATGTTTTGAAACGCTACATTTTTAACTATTGAGTTTGCTTGTAATTGGGCTTTATCTGCCAACATAGTTTGTTGTGCACTTACAGAAGTAACGACAAATAAAAATAAAAAAAGTCTATAAATCATGGTTGTATATTATAAGTTTTGAAGATACAGATAAAAGTAAAATTAACAAAGTAAAAACCTTAAACCAAACAGATTTTAAGATGGATTTATAACTTATCTATCTTAAAGTTCTTATTTTTACAGCTAGTTATAATTTCCGCTTGACGGAAAAAATTATAACTCAAATTTTATGAATACATTTTTTCACTTCTGTGGAAATTAAAAATTAAATTTTTCTTATGAAATATCACAAAATCGACTCGTCATTATTTATAAAAAACCGTAAAAATTTTGCTTCTCAAATGAAGCCAAAAAGTATTGCCTTTTTTAACTCTAATGATATTTATCCAATTAGTGCGGATAGCACATTACCATTCCAACAACAACGCGATATTTTTTATTTAAGTGGTGTTGATCAAGAAGAAAGTATTTTAGTTTTATTTCCGGATTGTCCAAATCCTAAAAACAGAGAGGTTTTATTTTTAAAAGAAACCAATGCACACATTGCTGTTTGGGAAGGTGAAAAACTAACTAAAGAGGCTGCATTGGCTACAAGCGGAATTAAAACCGTTTATTGGTTACAAGACTTAGAAAAAGTTGTGTTTGAAATGATGACGCAAGCCGAAACCGTTTACATAAACACCAATGAGCATTACAGAGCTAATGTAGAAACCGAAACAAGAGAAGACCGTTTTACTAAATGGATAAAAGATAAATATCCTGCACATAGTGTTGCTAAAAGCAATCCAATATTACAACGCTTAAGATCTGTAAAAGATCAAATTGAATTAGACTTAATCCAAACCGCTTGTGATATTACAAATAAAGGTTTTAGACGTGTTTTAAACTTTGTTAAACCTGGCGTTATGGAATACAACATTGAAGCCGAGTTTATGCATGAGTTTTTAAATAATCGTTCTAAAGGCTTTTCATACACACCAATTGTAGGTTCTGGAAACAACGCTAACGTATTACATTATATAGAAAACAATCAAGAGTGTAAAGCTGGAGATTTAATATTAATTGATGCTGGAGCAGAATACGCTAATTACGCTAGTGACATGACACGTACTATACCTGTTTCCGGTAAATACAATGACAGACAAAAAGCGGTTTACAATGCTGTTTTGAGAGTTAAAAATGAGGCTACAAAAATGCTAGTTCCTGGTACAATTTGGGCTGACTACCATGTGGAAGTTGGTAAATTAATGACTAGTGAACTTTTAGGTTTAGGCCTACTTGATAAAACAGATGTACAAAACGAAAATCCAGATTGGCCTGCTTATAAAAAATACTTTATGCATGGTACGTCACACCACATGGGATTAGACACGCATGACTACGGGATTTTAACAGAACCAATGCAAGCTAACAACGTATTTACTGTTGAGCCTGGAATTTACATTCCTGCAGAAGGTTTTGGTATTAGATTGGAAGATGATGTTGTGATCCAAAAATCTGGAGAACCTTTTAATTTAATGAGAGACATCCCAATTGAAATTGAGGAAATTGAAGATATAATGAATAAGTAAAATTTTCAAAATAAACTTTACTTCAAAAGAAATTAAATAATGGATAATTCATCTTTCGAAAAAGGAGAAAAATTCGAAGGTTTTGTAGAAAAGAATCTTTTCCCAAAATCAGAATATGATTTAATACATAGAACTAATGCTTTTAGTCAAAACAGCAAAAGATATTCTGAGAACACTCTAAAACCTGATTTCAAATTTAGATGCAAGAAAACTAAAAAGGAATTTTATATAGAAGCAAAATATCGTTCAAGCTTCAACTCGGACGATATGGTGGAGGTGATTAGCTTTACCCAATTAGAACGATTTAGAAAAATACAAGCAGATGAAAACACTTCAGTCTTTATAGTTCTAGGAATAGAAGGCTCACCCGAAAACCCGAAAAATATAAGCTTAATTCCTTTAAATGAATTAGCATATCTTAAACTATACCCTTCTTTTATCAACAAATTCAAAATTGAAAAATCAGCAGTCACCAATGAAATTTTAAAGTCATACGATGTAGAGTATACCAACAATAATCTAGAGAAAAAGCAATTTAAAGCTAAGCATAAAAACATTTTAATAGGGATGCTTCTTTTGATTATAACTACAACTAGTTTTTTTATTTTTTACGAAAACACTGAAAGTAAAATCAGAAAGAAAACAACTGAATATTATCAACATTTAGAAAATGGCAACATAAATGCTTTAAAAAACTATATAGCTCCGAAAGTCAATAATTGGTATGACAAATCAGATTTAACTTTAGATGAAATAATAATAGAAACCTCAAAGTATTTAAAAAATTTCCCAAAAAGCACTACGAATGTGCAATGGGACACTTTTAAATTTTCAGAACTAGGTGAAGATTACCTATGTACTTACAATTTATTATATAAAATCAAATCAAAGGGAAAATTTAAAGATAAAATTTATCACTTAAAAATAAAGGCGACTTGGGGCAAAGACTTTAAATTAAAAAGTATTGTTGAAAACCGACTTTAAAAAAAAGTAATTAAAATAAAAAAGCAAGCCCTAAAAGCTTGCTTTTCCTCATTTTAAACTAAAACAGAATGACTCTCAAAAACATAGCGTTGTAGCTTTTTCAAGGTTTCTTTTTTATCACTTGTATTAATAAGCAAAGAGATATTATTATTACTTCCTCCATAAGATATCATACGCACGCTTACGTCTTGCAAAATTTGAAACAAATTAGGCGTGTCTGGATGAAATATAATAGCATTACCAACTAAACATACAATACTCATATAATTATCAACCTCAACTACTGAAAATCGATCCAATTCTTCTACAATAGCCTCTAGATGCGTGGTATCATCTATGGTTAATGACACAGCAATTTCTGATGTTGTAATCATGTCTATGGACGTTTCATAACGCTCAAAAATTTCGAATACTTTCTTTAAAAAACCATGTGCCAATAACATTCTGGCAGACTTTATCTTTATGGCAGTAATACCATCTTTTGCAGCAATTGCCTTAATCCCTTCACCATGGACTTGATTTGTTATTAATGTACCATGCGCTTCTGGTAACATGGTGTTTTTTAACCTAACTGGTATATCCAATTCACGCACAGGCATAACGGTTTGAGGATGTAATATTTTGGCTCCAAAATAAGCCAACTCTGCAGACTCATCAAAAGACAAATTAGAAATAGCTGTTGTATTCTCTACAAATCGTGGATCATTGTTATGAAAACCATCTATATCTGTCCAAATCTGCACTTCTTTTGCTTTTAACACAGCTCCAATTATGGTAGCAGTATAATCACTTCCTCCTCGTTGTAAATTAGCAACATTTCCTTTTACATCACGACAAATAAAACCTTGCGTAATATAAATCTCTGCTTTTGGCGACTCATTAATTACACGATTTAAATTTTGTTGTATGTAATAATTATCAGGCTCATTTGTTTTATCAATGCGCATAAAATCCAGAGCAGGCAATAACACAGCATTTATATTCTCTTGCTGTAAATAATGGCTAAAGATAAATGTTGACAATAACTCGCCTTGCGACACTATTTGATTGTATAATAAATCGTCATACAATCTATTGACCAAAACCTCAAGTGAATTAAAAGTATTATTAACATACACAAAAACCGTTTTATAAATTTCTGGTGTTGTAATTAAATTTTTAACGGTCGTGTTATAGGTGTTTCTAAGTGCATCAATAACAATTAAAGCATCTTCTGGCTTATTATATTTAATGTAATCTGCAACTTTGACTAAGACATTTGTGGTACCTGACATAGCAGATAAAACCACAACTTTTTGTTGTCCATTGTTAATAATGTTTTTAACATTAACTATATTTTCAATAGACCCAACAGATGTGCCTCCAAACTTTAATACCAACATATTATTTACATTTATACTGCTAAATTACTTAGGGACTTTTATCTAGCCATAAAAATGAAAAAATTGTACTATTTTTGCACAAATTGTTAAATAATTAACACAATGAAAACCATAGCCTCTTGCGTAGAAGACATACTAATTACTCAACCATTTTTAGAAGAAGCGTTGTCAAGAAGTATTATTAATTATTCTGCTTTAGCAGAAGAGTTAAACGCTCCCATTAGTGCCATGCTACGTAAACCAGTAAAATCTGGAGCAATTATGATGGCTTTGCGACGTTACAATACACCAAATACGCTTAGACATTCTTTAAAATTAAAAAGCACCTTACAAAATTTAGGAGATATTACAGTACGCTCCAATTTAAGTGACTTTACGTTTCAAAACTCAGAAACATTAATACAAAGTCACACAAAAATATTAGATCAAGTAGAGGCTAACAAAGATATTTTTTATGCGTTTACACGAGGTATCTTTGAAAGTAATATTATTATATCAAGTTCGGAAAACAAAAAAGTTATCAAATGTTTTTCTAATGAAAAACAAATTGGATTACAAGAAGGTCTGTCTGCAATAAGCGTGCGCTTACCTAAAGACAACTCCAAAATATCTGGATTATATTACCAAATATTTAAGCGATTAGCTTGGGAAAACATTCCTATTTACGAAGTCGTTTCGACCACAAACGAATTTACTGTATTAGTAGAAGACCATGTGGTTGATAAAGCCTTTTCAGTTATTAAAAACCTAAAAAACTAGGGTTAACTTTAGTCAACTCACCAGAATCTAAAGCCTTTTGATAATCCGCTTCTACAGTAGTTTGAAGTCCAAAAAACTTAGTGCCATCTTTCTTTTTTAAAACAACGTAGGTTTTATTTTCTTTAGCAACTACATCATCAATCAAAACGACAGTATTTATAACAGGCTTATAACTTGCTAGCTTACCACGTTTGACTAAAATGTTTAATCTTGGAAAATCAATATGATTGTAGTGCTCTCCCTTAGGAGCTTTTACCTCTAAAACATCACCTACTTTAGGCTGGCTTTGAGCAAAAGACATAAAACATACAATTAAAAATACTAAAGTTAATACTGCTTTTTTCATAACATTACATTTTAGTTGTTACACAAAGTTAAAAACTTCTACTTAAAAAGTCAAGTCTTTTTAACTAGTAAATTAGTAAAAATAAATCCTAAAAGTGCTGGTAAAACCCATCCTAAACTATATTGAGCAAAAGGAATTAAGCTGACCACGTTTGATAAATTTTTTGAAGGACTTATAACACCTACAACATCAGGAATACTAAACACAAACGTCAATAATACAACAACTCTAAAAACTAAAGCTGTAGCATATTTATTTGGTATTGCATTTAGAATAATCAATACAATAGTTATTGGGTAAATAAATAAAAGTATTGGCAAAGCAATAACTATAATGGTATTAAAATCTAATTGCCCAACCACAACACCAAACACACTAGCAATTATTGCTGTTACCACATAAACCGTCTGAGAGTTATTTATTAAACCTTTAAAATAATCTGCAGTACCTGTCACAATACCAACAGCTGTTGTAAAACAAGCCAACGCAATTAAAACACTTAGCACTGCATACCCAAAATCACCTAAAGCCTTAACACTAATACCTGTTAAAAGGTTAGCACGTTGCATGTCGTTGTTTAAACTACTATTAATATCAATTTCGGTTCCGTATGAAGCACCAACTGCAATTAATCCTGCGTAAATTATAAACAAACCAAAACCAGCAATTAAACCTGATTTTTTAATCAGGTCCTTTTTAGCTTCAAAAGTAGCGTCAGTTTTAATATTAATTGAGATAATAATAACTGCTCCAACGACCACTGCTGCAATAGCATCAAAAGTTTGATACCCTTCTAAAATACCAGCAACAATTGGAGTATCCATTTGCGTTGGGTTAGTAACCATTTGTGCGGAATACAACCCAATACCAATAACCAACAGCAACATAATTACTATAAAAGGCGTTAGATACTTACCTATTATGTTTAATATTTTAGAACGATTTAAAGCAAAAACCAATACTAAAATAAAGTATATACTGCTAGTTAATAAAGGTGAAGTACCAAAATTTGGATGTATTGCAATCTCATGCGTTGCTGCTGCTGTACGTGGTGACGGAATAGCTACTGCAATAAGATAAATTAAAACACAATAAATAAAACTAAATATTGTAGACACTTTTTTACCAAAGTCATATAAAGTCCCTTGTAATTTAGCATGCGCATAAATACCAATAATAGGTATTACTACTGCTGTTATAACAAAACCTAAGGTTACCCAAAACCAATTCTGACCAGCATTATAACCTAAAAGTGGAGGTAACAATAAATTTCCTGCTCCAAAAAAAAGCGAAAATAATGCAAAGCTTGTTATTAAAAGATCTTTAGTTTTATTCAAAATTAGTCTTGCTTAATTAATTTTAAATCTTCAAAATCAAAGCTAAAATCTGTTACAGGAGCAATTGGTTTTAATGTTGCGCTTACCGCTTTAGCTTTTTCGTTAAAACTAAATTGCATAAAACAATCTGCATCATAACTTCTATTATCCCATTTAACAATATAAGTAGTTGCATTGTATGGCAAAACGCTTCCGTTTAGCGTCTTAGATTTCTCTGAAGTAATTCGTAAATCATTTCCACTTTGTGTAATACTAAC
This sequence comes from Olleya sp. UBA1516, assembly GCF_002323495.1. NCBI lineage: Bacteria > Pseudomonadati > Bacteroidota > Flavobacteriia > Flavobacteriales > Flavobacteriaceae > Olleya > Olleya sp. UBA1516. The sequence goes on along the minus strand of NZ_DCQO01000023.1, from coordinate 11,520 downwards.
ATTTCCAAACCAAGCATCAGTATAAGTACCTGTAATAGCAGATACATCCACAGTTTTACTACTATTTTTCATTTTAGCTACCTGATCAAAAACTACAGTTTTAAGACTATCGTTATATTGGTACCATTCCTTGTTATTTCGACCTAATTTTTCTAACCATTTACGGTCTTCATAACCTAAATAACTATCTTTAATGGTATTAGTAATGGTATTAAAAGCCGAACCATTCATCTGATTAGTTAATACTACAATTGCCAAATCTAAATCCAGAATCATAGTAAATTGCGTCACTGTACCCAATAATCCTCCAGTATGATATACTTGCTTATATCCACCTTTTACATCAGTTACAAACCAACCTAAACCGTAACCTCTAAAATTAGAATCATAACTATCATTAGCACTTACTTTTAAAGGTGTTTGCAATTGCCAAAGTTCATCAAACTGTTTTTCGCTAAGCAAACGTTCCCCATTTTTAGTTACAGCATCATTCATTAAAAACTGAGCCCAAGTCAACATATCATCCACATTACTAACAATACCTCCAGCTGGATTTGCAGTGGGACTCCAATCATGCGGAATTTGTACTAATTTACCATCTGCTAATGTATGTGCTTCAATAATATTAGATTTATCAGTCACACGATTATAGGACGCTTTACTATTAATCATCCCTACAGGTTTCATAATTTTGGTTTCAATAAACTCTTCCCAAGACAAACCACTTACACGTTTTAAAACTTCTCCAGCAATAATAAACATGTTGTTATTGTAGGCAAATTGACTTCTAAAAGAGCTTTCTGCCTCCAAATGTTGTACATTTTTAATAACATCTTCCACTTTAAAACTAGCTTCCGGAAAAAACATTAAATCTCCTGCACCAAGTCCCATACCACTTCTATGCGTAACTAAATCTCTAATCGTAAACTGTTCTGTTACCCAAGCATCTTGTAGTTTAAATTCTGGAATATGTTGTCTAACTTTATCATCCCAATTAAGCTTACCCTCATCCACCATCATAGCTAATGCAAAACAAGTAAACCCTTTACTATTGGAAGCTACACCAACCAAAGTACTTTTATCCATTGCTTTTTTATTAGATAATGCACGCACGCCATGTCCTTTAGCATATACTACTTTACCGTCTTTAATTATACCAACAGATATTCCAGGAACATCAAACGTTTTTAAGGTGTTTTCAACAAGTTGATCTAACTTATCTTCCTCAATTTGAGCAGATAATGTCATACACGTTAAAAAAGCAAAAGTGTAAAGAATTGTATTTAATCTCATAATTATATTATTTAGCGTCTTGGCAATCAAATATAGTAAATACTTACTCAAAACAACAGACTAAAAACAGTACAAATATTATCTTTGCAGGCTATGATTTTAACTTACAAAGGGATATCAATTGCCTACTCAGTTTCGGGACAAGGTAAAACCGTCACATTATTACATGGTTTTTTAGAAAACAGCACAATGTGGAAAGACACAGTGACAGTATTAGAAAAAACACACCAAGTTATTACCATAGATTTATTAGGTCATGGCAAAACGGAATGTTTAGGCTATGTGCATACTATGGAAGACTTTGCAAATGCAATAAACGTCGTGTTGATACATTTAAATATTACAAGCACAACACTTATTGGTCATTCCTTAGGTGGTTATGTTGCTTTGGCTTTCGCCGAAATTAAGCCAGAACTAATAAAAGGGCTGTGTTTAATGAACTCGACACCATTTGCAGATAGTGAAGAACGTATCTTACTTCGAAACAGAGCCATTAAAGTCGCAAAATCCAATTATGAAAACCTAGTGAGTATGTCTATAAGCAATCTGTTTTTTGAAGATAACAGATTACGTTTTGAAAAAGAAATTGAACACATTAAAACCGAAGCTTTAAAAACACCACTACAAAGTTACGTTGCCACGCAAGAAGGCATGAAAATTAGAATTGACAGAACTGCAATTTTGGAAAACCTAAACTGTAAAAAGTTAATTATAGCAGGTAAAAACGATCCTATTTTATCCAAATCGGACGTACTTCATCTGGAACAATTAAACGGTATTACAATTACTATTCTAGATGGTGGACACATGTCTCACATAGAAAATAAAGAAGAATTCCTACAAGAAATAGTGTGTTTTAACGAATAAATATAGCTTTTTGACCGATTTTTAAAATATTGTTCATATATTCGGAATTGCTATCTATCAGATTTCTAAGACCTAACCATAATTATCTGATTACAAAAAGGCCTATAAGTATGAATAATGCACAACAAAAACCATCACTAAAGGGACGTTTATACTGTTCTGTTTTTGGACACAATTTTAGCGTAAGCAAAAAAGTAACCTATCATATTAAAGAGTATAAGTGCTGTCATTGCAAAAAAGAAATGACTATAAACAGCAAAGGATACTTAACCGACTTGACACCAAAGTATAAAGAAATTAACTCGGTGTTAGAGCGTATTCATCGAAACAAATTAACTAGATATAGCAACAGTCAAATTATACAATCAACTGTTTTAAAAATGACATCTTAGTTAGTTTCAAAACTATTCCAGCCTTGAGCTGTTAGTTGTATTTTTTGATCACCTCTTGTAACTAAATGTGCACCTGAAGCTTCATCTGTAATATAACCTATTACAGTTAAATGTGGATTCGCTATAATTTTAGGAAAATCTTCTTGAGATATGGTCATTAACAGCTCATAGTCTTCTCCTCCACTTAAAGCAATAGTAGTACTATCCATATTAAACTCTTCGCTAGTAGAAATAACTTGAGGATCTAAAGGTATTTTGTTTTCATACAGATCACAACCTACTTTACTGGCTTTACACAAGTGTAAAATTTCTGAAGATAAGCCATCACTAATATCAATCATAGCAGTAGGTTTAACTTCTAAATCTGCAAGTAATTTTATTATATCTTTTCTAGCCTCAGGCTTTAATTGACGCTCTATTATATAAGTGTACCCATCTAAATCAGGTTGATTATTAGGATTCACTTTAAAAACTTCTTTTTCACGTTCTAAAACTTGCAAACCTAGATAAGCACCTCCTAAATCTCCAGACACTACTAATAAATCGTTTGGTTTGGCTCCACTTCTATAAACCTCTTTACCTGTTTTTACTTGACCAATTGCAGTCACAGAGATAATTAATCCAGAAGTCGAAGAGGTCGTATCACCTCCAACTAAATCAACATCGTATAACTTACAAGCAGTTTGCACACCAGCGTAAAGCTCCTCTATAGCTTCTAAAGGAAAACGATTAGATACAGCAATCGACACTGTTATTTGAGTCGCCTCTGCATTCATGGCATAAATATCTGATAAATTGACAATTACCGCTTTGTAACCTAAATGCTTTAAAGGCATGTAGCTTAAATCAAAATGGACACCTTCAACTAAAAAATCTGTAGACACTACTACTCTATCTTTATCAAATTCTAAAACAGCAGCATCATCACCTATTGCCATAATTGTAGATTTTTGAGTTACCTCAAAACTTTTAGCTAAATGATCGATTAATCCAAATTCTCCTAATTGGCTTAAATCTGTACGTTGTTGGTTTTTATCTTCTATCATACTGCAAAAATACTAAGCTTAATTCAATCTTAACAAAAAAAGCATTTAAATTGTTTAATTATTAAAAACAAGAGGTATCAAATGTAATTAATTCATCAATTTAACAAGTTAAAAGTAAGTTTTATCGCTATTTCTGCTTAATTTGTGTCCAAAAATTATGAATAACTTAACCTAATGAATATTTCAAAAAAACTACTCCTTATCTTATCATTAGCTACTAGCACTCTAATATTTGCACAAAGTCCATGTGTAGGCGGATTTGCATCGCATACCATTGATGGTGTTACAACTAATTATCCTTGTGATGGTTATGATTTATTATCTAGAGTTCCAATCTCTACATTAGCTACAACTTTAGGTAATGAAGAAGGAAGTGATATTTGGGGATGGACAGACCCATTCGACAGTAAAGAATATGCCATTATAGGAACCACTAACAGTACTGCTTTTGTAGATATTAGTGACCCAATAAACCCGATATTTTTAGGCCGAATAGAAACCGTAAACAATAACACATCGTTTTGGCGCGATGTTAAAGTATACAATAACCATGCTTACATTGTGGCAGATGGTGTTGGTGCTCATGGCATGCAAGTCTTTGACTTAACCATTTTAAGAAATGGAGTGGATAGCGATTTAACCTTTGATGGTCCTCAAGTATTACGATTTACTGGAAATGGAGGCTCTGGCGATTTAACCATTGGAAGTTGCCATAATATTGTTATAAATGAATCTGAAGGGATAGCCTATTTAGTTGGTTGTAGTGGAGCTGCAAGTGGAGGACCTGTTTTTGTAGACATTACAAATCCATCAAGCCCTACTGTAGTTGGTAGTTATGCTGAAAAAGGGTACACACATGACGCACAAGTTATAACCTACAACGGAACAGATAATAACGTAACAAGCCCTACAGTAAGTGGAGTAAGCAGTTATATTGGACGCGAAATTTTACTAGCTAGTAATGGTGGCTCAAATGACAGAGTTGTATTATTAGATGTAACAGAAAAAAACAATCCTCAATTTATTTCAGAAATCTCTTATCCTAACCCAGGTTATGCACATCAAGGTTGGTTTACAGATGATCACAGATATTTTATTTTTGGTGACGAAACAGATGAGCAAAATTTTGGTTTCGGAACCAGAACATTTGTTTTTGACATGTTAGATTTAGATAATCCAGTACTAATTTCAACTTACGAAGCTTCATTTACAGCAATCGACCATAATGGTTATGTTAAAGGCGACAAGTTTTATTTAGCAAATTACAGAGCAGGTTTACGTGTATTGGATATTCCTACTCTAATTTCTACCAACAACACTAATTCAGAAATTGGATATTTTGACACATTTCCTTCTAGTAATAGCGCCAATTTTAATGGAGCTTGGAGTATTTACCCATATTTTTCAAGTGGAAATATTATAGTCAGTGATATTGAAAGAGGATTATTTGTAGTACGTGCAAGCGATAATCCTTTAAGCACAAAAACTTTTGAATTAGATAACACTATTTCTATATCTCCAAATCCAGCAACACAATCTAATGTAACAATTAAAGCTTCAGCTACTATAAACACAGTAGAAGTTTACAATATAATTGGTAAAAAGCTAATTTCTAAAAGCAATATTAACACAAATTCATACGTTTTACCTATTCCTAATTTATCCAACGGAATTTATTTGGTTAAAATCAACAATTCTGTTTCCAAAAAACTAATAGTCAATAATTAACACCATGAAAAACATTTCTAAAACAATAAAATCTTTTATGCTTAGCTTAAGCATCCTTTGTTTTTTAATTATATATCAAAGTTGCTCTAAAGATGACGAAAACGGGACAGGTACACCTGTAGCAACAATTGCAGATGCTGATCAAGACGGAATAGCAGATGATATTGATAACTGTATTAATATTGCAAACCCTAATCAAGAAGATTCTGATAGCGATGGTATTGGAGATGTTTGTGATGACGATTTAGACAATGATGGTATTACTAACGATTTTGATAATTGTCCTTTAACTGCAAATCCAGATCAATTAGACGAAAACAACAACGGAATTGGAGATGTTTGTGAAACAGAAAACGCACCACTTTATCCATGTATAGATGGTATGGCAGGACCATATCCTTGCAATGGTTACGACCTATTAGGACAAATCAATGTTTTTATATTAAGCGGTAACAGTAATCAGGAAGGAAGTGATATTTGGGGTTGGACAGATCCTTTGGATGGTAAAGAATATGCAATTATTGGGTTATCAAACAGTACCGCTTTTGTTGACGTATCGGATCCTATTAACCCAATATTCTTAGGTCGATTAAACTCAAGTGCTGGATCAAGCGCCTGGCGAGATGTTAAAACTTATAACAATCATGCGTTTATAGTAGCAGATAATGTTGGATCACATGGTATGCAAGTCTTTGATTTAACACGATTAAGAAATGTAATTAATGCACCTCAAAATTTTACTGCAGATGCATTGTTTAATGATGTTGGTAGCTGTCACAACATCGTTATTAACGAATCTGAAAGTGTAGCTTACCTAGTAGGTTGCTCGTCAACAAATGGTGGAGGACCTATATTTGTCGATATTAGTAACCCAACTAATCCCGTAAATTTAGGAGACTATACAGCTGTAGGATATACGCATGACGCACAAGTAGTCACTTACTCTGGTCCAGATTTAGATTATACAGGAAAACAAATATATGTAGGTAGTAATGGTAATACAGATCAGGTTGTAATATTAGACGTTACAGACAAATCCAATGTGATTGAAATTAGTAGCTTCACATATCCACAGACTGCTTATGCGCATCAAGGTTGGTTTACAGAGGATCAACAATATTTTATTTTAGGCGACGAACAAGACGAACAAAATTTTGGATTTAACACCAAAACACTAGTTTTTGATTTCACAGACTTAGATAACCCAATTGAGCATGCCACCTATCTTGGCCCAACGCCAGCAATTGATCATAATGGCTACGTAAAAGGTAACGAATATTATTTAGCTAATTACAGAGCAGGATTAAGAGTGTTAGACATTTCCAACATAGCATCTACAACTAATTCTATGACAGAAACTGGATATTTTGACACCTATCCATCAAGCAATAGCGCTGCTTTTAATGGTGTTTGGAGTGTCTATCCGTATTTTGAAAGTGGTAATATAATTATTGGAGATATTGAAGGCGGATTACTTATAGTACGTAAAAGCAATTAATTAAATGAAAATTAAAACAATCCATAAAACTTTAACCCTTTTTACTATTTTAATAGCATTATCGTGTAATGACGATACTGAAAACACAACTCCTAATCCAACGATTACAACGCAAGGAATTGTAAAAAGCGTTAAAACAATTGGAGGTTCTAAAAACGAGAGTGGACAAGCTGTTAAAAACACTTCTGATGGTGGTTATATCGTTTTAGGTTTTACACAATCAACAGATGGTGACGTAACAACTAAACTAGATAACAGTTATGATGTTTGGGTTGTAAAATACAATCAAGACAACCAATTACAATGGTCTCAAACATATGGAGGATCAGGTGACGAAAGAGGTAATGATATTATTCAAACTAACGATGGAGGTTATGCAATAATTGGATTTACTTACAGTAACGATGGAGACATCACTAACAATAATGGACAGGAAGACTTTTGGATTATAAAAATAGACGCTCAAGGCAACTTGATTTGGCAAAAAACGTATGGCTTTTCAGGTATAGATACAGGCCACTCTATAATACAAACTAGCGACAATGGTTTCTTTGTAACCGGAGTTTTAGATGTTACAGCATCCAATGGAGCAGGAAATACCAGAAGCAACCAAACATTACATGCTGGCGGAGATTATTGGGCTGTAAAATTGGATCAATCCGGAACGTTAGAATGGAGTAAATACTTTGGTGGTTTTTTCTCAGACACTGCCTATGATGCCATTCAAACAGCAGACCAAGGTTTTATTATTGTCGGATCATCAGATAGCGCAGACACAGATATCTCTAATAATAAAGGTTCTTATGATTTTTGGGTTGTTAAAATATCAAACTTAGGTAACTTAGAATGGGAGAAAAATTTTGGAGGAGATGAAATTGATGAAGCAAGAGCAATAACACCTTCAGGAGACGGAAACTATTTAATTATAGGAGATACCAGGAGCGAAGATATTGACGTAAGCACAAATTTTGGAGCTGCAGATGTCTGGCTAATAAAAATTTCTCCGCAAGGAGAATTACTTTGGGAAAAAACATATGGAGGAGAAGATTTTGACGTTGGTAGAGCAATCTCTTCAACTCAAGACAATGGATTTGTTATCTGCGGAAGCTCAAGAAGTTTAACCGGAAATTTAACTAATAATAAAGGTCAAAATGATGGTTGGGTTTTGAAAATCGACGCTAATGGTAGCTTAAAATGGCAACAAAGTATTGGAGGTAGTAACATTGACTTTTTATACGGAATTACGCAACTTAATAATGGCACAATAATATCTGTTGGAGAATCCAGCAGTAATGATTTTGATATCATAGAAAATAAAGGATTTACAGACTTACTCTTAATTGAAATAAAATAAAAATGAAAAAAACAATTGCCCTTATATTGCTTTTAGCAATTACATTTTCTTGTAACGAGGATATGGATGACAACACAACATTATCTGCAAGCGTTAACTTTAAATTTACGCATGATTGGAATGACACTCTAATTAATAGTAGCAATCTAGAAACAGAAACAGTTACAAATGCTAATGGTGAAGTAATAAACATGGTTAGATTTAGATATTTAACATCTAAATTCAAACTAACAAATACAGCAGGAGACACCTACAGTTTTGAAGGCTTTAAATTTACAGACTTAGCAGTAGAAGAGACATACAATTTTGCGCCAGACATAAATGGAATTCCTTCCGGAACTTACACTTTAAGCTTTGTCTGGGGTTTTGATGAAGAAGATAATATTGATGGAGCCTATCCATTATTAAATACAGCCAGTTGGAATTGGCCAGAAATGTTAGGTGGTGGTTATCATTTTTTACAATTTGATGGTATGTATAATGTAGACACACCAGACCCTTTACCTTTTAACTATCATAATGGTACAGCAAGAGTTGAAGATGGATTATTTGAACAAAATTTTGCAACGATAACTTTAGACACACCAATAACAATAACCACCGAAACTACAATAGAGGTTAAAATGAATATCGCTGAGCTATTTACAAATCCTAACACATGGGACTTAAACGTATTAGACACACCTTTAATGCCTAATTATGACGCTCAAAAAATGATGCAAGAAAACATTTTAAGTGTGTTTACTATTGGCGAAATCACACAATAACTAATGAAACACTGGTTAACATACAGCCTATTTTTTATAATTCTTTTTAGTTGCTCTTCCGAGGAAGCATCGCATGACAACGCCTATGTACCTATTCCGTTTCAATTAGAAATACCTTCACTATTTGAAGACAAATTAATTGATCCCATAATTCCTGTGAGTAACAAATTAACTGTGGAAGGTGTGGCATTAGGCAAACAGTTATTTTTTGACAACATATTATCCGTTAACAACACCAAAGCGTGTGCTAGTTGCCATTCACCACAACATGCTTTTGCTGATCAAAATCAGTTTAGTGTTGGTGTGACAAACATTGAAGGCACCAGAAATAGCATGCCTCTATTTAATTTAGCTTGGAATTTTGACGACAGATATTTTTGGGATGGACACGCATTAGGATTAGAAAGCCAAGCGCTAGAACCAGTAATAGATGCTAACGAGCTGGGAAATGATAGTTGGGAACCAGTAGAAGCAAAACTTAATAATCATCCAGAATATCCGCAACTATTCAAACAGGCTTTTGGTACCTCAGTAATTACTAAAACATTAGTTTCAAAAGCAATAGCTCAATTTGAACGCACTTTAATTTCCGGTAACTCAAAATTTGATAAATTCTCAAACGGAGAAGTTGCATTAACACCCCAAGAACAAAACGGATTGGATGTTTTTATGGACGAATCTAGAGGTGATTGTTTTCATTGTCATGGTAATCCAAACAATCCACTTTGGACAGATAATAAGCTTCACAACAACGGTTTGGATGCCACATTTTCAGATTTAGGATTTGGTTTAATAACTGGTAATCCTAATGATAATGGTAAATTTAAATCACCATCTTTACGTAATCTAGCCTACACTGCTCCTTATATGCATGATGGTCGATTCGCAACATTAGAGCAAGTTATAGAGCATTACAGTACAGGACTACAAGCGTCTTCAACCATTGATCCTTTAATGAAAAAAGTAGCACAAGGAGGTGTCAATCTTACAACACAAGACAAAGCTGACCTAAAGGCCTTTTTGCTAACGCTTTCTGACCCTTCTTTTTTAAACAATCCAGCATTTATTCCTGAATAAAAAAAACCTATAAAACCATATACTAATATAATGTTAGTTGATATGGTAAAAAGCGACTGATGTTGTATCTTTGCACTCTATTTAGATAAAATCTAATTAACAAGTATGATAAAAGTTTCTGATACCGCTAAAAAGAAAGTCATCGAATTGATGAATGATGATGGCTTTAACCCAAGCACAGACTACGTTCGCGTTGGTGTAAAAAGTGGTGGTTGTTCTGGATTGTCTTATGATTTAAAATTTGACAAAGCAAAAGAAGATGAAGACAAAGTGTTTGAAGACAATGACGTTAAAATTATTGTAGACAAAAAAAGTTTTCTTTATCTTATAGGTACCACTTTAGAATACTCTGGCGGATTAAACGGAACTGGGTTTGTGTTTAATAACCCTAACGCTAACCGTACTTGCGGTTGTGGCGAATCATTTTCATTATAACAAAACTGATAGACAAATTATGTCAAAATATACAGAGGACGACCTTAGAGAAGAATTAAAAACCAAAGAATATGAATATGGTTTTTTTACAGATATAGAATCTGAAACATTCCCTATTGGTCTAAACGAAGATATCGTTCGTGCTATTTCTATGAAAAAAGAAGAGCCAGAATGGATGACAGAATGGAGACTTGAAGCATTTAAAGTGTGGCAAGCAATGGAAGAACCGGATTGGGCTAATGTAAATTATACCAAACCAGATTTTCAGGCAATTGCATATTACTCTGCTCCTGTTGCTGTGGACCCAAACAAGACATTAGATGACGTAGATCCAGATTTGCTAGCAATGTATAAAAAGCTAGGAATATCTGTTGACGAGCAAAAAAAGATGAACAATGTCGCTATGGATATTGTTGTTGACTCTGTGTCTGTTGCCACAACATTTAAAAAGACTTTAGCAGAAAAAGGTATTATTTTTATGCCAATATCTGAAGCTATAAAAGAACATCCAGAATTAGTAAGAAAATACATTGGTACCATCGTACCAACAACAGACAACTTTTATGCTGCATTAAATAGTGCTGTATTTAGTGATGGTTCTTTTTGTTATATTCCTAAAGGTGTTAAATGTCCAATGGAATTATCAACATACTTCAGGATTAATCAAGGAGGTACAGGACAATTTGAACGCACATTATTAGTAGCAGATGAAGGTAGTTATGTATCATACTTAGAAGGTTGTACTGCACCTAGTAGAGACGAAAACCAATTACACGCAGCAGTTGTAGAGCTTATTGCTTTAGATGATGCTGAGATAAAATACAGTACAGTACAAAACTGGTATCCTGGTAATGCCGAAGGAAAAGGTGGTGTTTACAACTTTGTAACCAAACGTGGTTTATGCGAAAAAAACGCAAAAATCTCTTGGACGCAAGTTGAAACTGGAAGTGCTGTAACTTGGAAATACCCAAGTTGTATACTAAAAGGGGATAATTCTGTAGGCGAATTTTACTCTATTGCTGTTACTAACAATCACCAACAAGCAGATACTGGAACAAAAATG